>CADEEO010000007.1 GCA_902826365.1 uncultured Hyphomicrobiales bacterium
GGGAATTCTGCACCTCTTGGACGCGCCATGCAATCTGTTCAGCTATCGGTGAATGCGGGAGAAAAGGATGGTAGCGAGAGAGGGACTTGAACCCCCGACCCCAGGATTATGATTCCCGTGCTCTAACCAACTGAGCTACCTCGCCAAATCTGCGTCGGCTTATAGGAAGTTATCCCACCGGAAGTCAAGTTGCGTGGCCATCGCCGTTCTGGTCGTGGCCCGGGTCCCCTTGAACGAAGGTCCGCCACAGGGAAATCCAGGCAAAATAGAGCGACGCGGCAATCCAGACCCAGAGCTCGATTTTGTAAACCGCGTCCGTTGGCCCCTTGTCCTTGCTGCTGATCACCAGTGAAAGCGTCATGGCCGCCCGCAGGACTGTCATTGGAATTGTGATGTTGCGCCAATGGGTCACGCGCAGGGGATGCACGAATTTGATGGGGATGAAGGTGAGGATCGAAAGAACGATGATGGTGAGGCCGTTGAACAGCCAGCCTGTGTCAAGAACATAGAAATAAAGCACCACCACGTTCCAAATCGCCGGGAAGCCCACAAAATAATAGTCCTCGGATTTCATGCCGACATTGGCGAAGGTATAGCACGACACCGCCATGATGGTGGCGGCCGCCACGAGGCTCCAGGTGCTCCCGGAAAATATCCAATCCAGCGGCACCATGTTGAACCAGTAGACCATGACGGCCGGCACCGCCACATAGGTGAAATAATCGATGACGTAGTCAAGCGAGGCGCCGTCAAAGTTGGGCGTGTATTCGCGCACCCGCGCTCGGCGGGCCAGCGAGCCGTCAATGCCGTCAACGAAAAGCGCCAGGCCCAGCCACATGAAAGCGGCAACCGCATCGCCCTTCAGCACCGCCACCAGCGCCAGGAAGCCCGCGACAATCCCGCAGATTGTGAAAGCATGCACCGCCCAGGCAATGCCCTTCTTCATCTCAAGGTCAATATTGTGCTTTTTGATTATCCGCTTGGCCACAAACTGCTTCTCCCGCTCATTCAAACTATAGGGGGGCGGCAAGTCGGGGGCAAGGAGCCTATGCGGACCTGGTGTATTGCCAGACAAAGGCTGGCGGCACGTTGTTCTTTGCGGAGCCTGCGCACTCCGCCACAAGCCCTGCGTCCGTCACCACCGCTTTCGGCACGGGCGAGGCTTTGAAATAACTGAACTGGACGAAGCGCCCGCCGGGTTCAAGCACTGAAGCCACCGCCAGGGTGATCAGCCTGCATTCCGCCGGTTTCATGCTGCGCAGGGGAATGCCGGAAATAACCTTTTTCACCGAAACCAGTCCCAGCGTGTTCAGAAGTTTCGGCAGATCCTGTGCCGCGCCCTCGACAATGCGCAAATCCGGAAATTCGCGCTTGAGGAATTTCACGAATTCCTTGTTGAACTCCACCAAAATCAGGTTGGCGGGCGCAACCCCTTGCGCCAGAAGCTCCCGCGTGAAGGCGCCCGTCCCCGGCCCCAGTTCCACAACGATCTCTGAAGGCTGCGGGGCAAGTTTCGAAACCATGAGCTTCGCCAGCTGGCGGCCGCTCGGCGCGACACCGCCAGTGCCAAAGGGATTGCGCAGATACTGCTTCAGGAAAAAAAGTTTTGAGCGCCTGCTGGCCTTGGCGGAACACGTCAGAGCTTGAATCATCCGTTCACATAATCCAAGGCCGCGGCAGATGCAATGAAGCCGCCGCCCAAAACCCGCGCCCCCGGCCCCTGCCCGTCATACAGAACGCAGGCTTGCCCCGGCGAGACGCCGTATTCTCCATCAATGATCGTCACGATTGAACCCTCAGGCCCCTTCCGCAGTGCCGCCTCGACAGGCGGCCGCGTTGACCTGATCTTCGCAAAAACCGGCTGGGCCTTTTCATTCAGCGCCTTCTGCCCCAGCCAGTTGAGATCAGCCAGGCGGATGTCGCTCTGCTTCAAGGCTTCCCGCGGGCCGACGACCACCTGCTTTGTCGCGGCATTGACCTTCACCACATAGAGCGGCTCCGCCTCGGCGATGCCAAGCCCGCGCCGCTGCCCAATCGTGTAATGAATAATGCCTTCATGGCGGCCAAGCACCCGCCCATCCAGATGCAGAATGTCTCCGGGTTCCGCCGCGTCGGGTCGCAGCCGCAAGATCACATCGGCATAGCGCCCCTGCGGCACGAAGCATATGTCCTGGCTGTCCGGCTTGTCCGCCACCACCAATCCGAGCTCAGCCGCAATGCGCCGTGTTTCCGCCTTGGGCAGCGAGCCCAGGGGAAAGCGCAGGAAATCAACCTGCTCCTGCGTGGTGGCAAACAGGAAATAGCTCTGGTCGCGCGCCATGTCGGCGGGCGTGAAGAGATCACGATGCCCCGAACCATCGCCCCGCGCCCGGCTCTCGATGTAATGCCCGGTCACCAGCGCTGCCGCATCCAGGTCCTTGGCCCGCTGCAGCAGATCGGCGAATTTAACGGTCTGATTACACTTCACGCACGGAATTGGCGTTTCGCCGGCCAGATAGCCCGAAACGAAATCATTGATGACCGCATCCCTGAACCGGCTTTCAAAGTCGAGCACATAATGGGGAATATCGAAGGCCGCCGCCACCCGCCGGGCGTCATGAATATCCTGGCCCGCGCAGCAGGCCCCCTTCCGGCGCAGCGCCTCCCCATGGTCATAAAGCTGCAGGGTGATGCCAACTACATCATAACCCGCAACCTTCAGCATGGCGGCCACCACCGAGGAATCCACCCCGCCCGACATGGCCACCACAACCCGGTGCTCCCCGGGGTTTCCCCCAAGGCCCATGGCCGCATGAACGGCATCGAGAACGGCATTATCCAGCTTCATCGGGCCTAGATGGGCGCAAATCCGCCAAAACGCAATAATCCCCGCCAATCTGTCCTGATTTGAAGCATCTGGGGGCCGGAATTTGCGATTTGTTCATAAGCGTTTAGCTCATTCTTAAGCGACCTGTCATAGCTTGGCATCTCCAAAGTACCTGCGTTTTAGGTTTGTGAGTTTCAGTATGAACGGTCAGTTGCGTCCACGGGTAAACTACGTCATCGGTCCCGATGGCAGCCCCCTAACAATTACCGATTTGCCCGCACCCGGCAGTCATCGCTGGGTCATTCGCCGTAAGGCGGAAGTGGTGGCGGCTGTGCGCGGTGGTTTGCTGAGTTTGGAAGAGGCCTGTGACCGCTACGTTCTTACTGTTGAAGAATATCTGGGCTGGCAAAGGTCGATTGACCGCCATGGTTTGGCAGGGCTTCGCACCACAAAGATTCAGAAATACCGCCAATAGGTCTGTTGCGTGATGAGTAAACGGGCTGGAAACGAAAGTTTCCGGCCCTTTTCATTTTTGCGGCCGCCCGCCATATTGCCCGGAAATTTTGCTCTCAAGAAAGTTTTTCCATGCACCTCCCGGAATTTCTCATTGGTGCTTTTGTCTATCTCGCCGCCGCCGTGATTGCCGCTCCCATTGCCTCGCGCCTGGGCCTCGGCTCCGTGCTTGGCTATCTCGTCGCCGGCATCCTGATCGGCCCCGCCGTTCTCGGCCTCGTCGGCAGCGAGGGCGAGGACGTCATGCATTTCGCCGAGTTCGGCGTCATCGTCATGCTGTTTGTGGTTGGGCTTGAATTGCAGCCCTCGAAACTCTGGTCGCTCCGCAAGCCTATTCTCGGGTTAGGTGGATTGCAGGTCCTGGGCACTTCCGCCTCAATTGCCCTTGCCGCCTGGTTCATCGGCCTCGACTGGAAAGCGGCAGTTGCCGCAGGCCTCATCCTCGCCATGTCATCAACTGCGATCGTCATTCAAAACCTCAACGAGCGCGGCCAGCTCAAGACTTTTGCCGGCCAGTCCTCATTTTCAGTCCTGCTGTTCCAGGACATCGCCGTAATCCCCATGCTGGCGCTCCTGCCTTTGCTGGCGGTTCAGAAATCGACGGCTCACGAGAGCACCAGCCTCATTGCCGAGCTTCCGGCCTGGGCCCAAACCCTCAGCGTGCTCGCCGCCGTTGCGGCAATTGTGCTGGCCGGCCGCTATCTCATGCGTCCGCTGTTCCGCTTTGTCGCTCAATCCGGCATCCGTGAAATTTTTGTGGCCTTTGCTCTTCTGATCGTCGTCGGCATCACCCTGATGATGCAGTTCGTGGGCCTGTCCGCAGCCCTCGGCACCTTCCTTGCGGGCGTGGTGCTTGCCGAAAGCGAATACCGCCATGAACTTGAAATGGACCTCGATCCCTTCAAGGGTCTCCTGCTGGCGGTCTTTTTCATCGCGGTAGGTGCCGGCATTGATTTCAACTTGCTCATGGCCAATCCAATGCAGATTGTCGGCCTTGTCCTGGGCTTTGTCATCCTCAAGCTCGTGGTGCTCTATGCGATCGCCCGCATCTTCCGCATGAAAGGCCCCGATAGCGCGCACTTTGCCTTCTCGCTGGCGCAAGGCGGGGAGTTCGCCTTTGTGCTGATTTCATTCTGCCTCGGCTTGGGGCTGCTGCTCGCCAGCCAGGCCGCCGTGCTCGTGGCGATTGTCGCTATCTCCATGGCCCTGGCGCCGCTGCTGACGATCACCAATGAAAGCTTTATCCAGCCGCTCTTTGCCCGCGGCGGCCAGATCCGGGCCGCCGACGTGATTGACGAAACCGCCAAGGTGATCATCGCGGGCCACGGCCGCTTTGGCATGACCGTGGGGCGCATGCTGCAAGGCAAGGGCTATAAGACCGTGGTGCTTGACCACGACGCGGAACAAATCGATGCGCTCCGCCGCTTTGGCTTCAAACTTTTTTATGGTGACGCATCCCGGGTTGACCTGTTGGAGGCGGCTGGCGCGCGCACCGCTGAAGTTCTGGTGATAGCCGTTGATGAGCGCGAAAAAATTTCCGAGATTATCGCCGCCGCCAAGAAGCACTTTCCCCACTTGCGGATTTTCTCGCGGGCCTTTGACCGCGTCCACGCCTATGAGATTCTCAACGCCGGCGTCGACGATGTTTACCGGGAAGTCTTCGCATCGTCGCTGGATATGGGCGAACAGGTGCTGGTGGCCCTGGGGCAAGACCCGCTCGAGGCCCGCCGCGCCGCCAGCGCCTTCAAGAGCTTCGATGAAAAAGTCATGCGCAAACAGGCCCGCCATGCCGGCGACAATGACAAGATAGTCGATATCGTGCGCACCAGCCGCGCCGAACTTGAACGTGTATTGGCCGGTGATCGCGTCGTCCCGCCATTGGGTGATGATCAGGCCCGGGCCGGCAATGATGGAAGAAATTAGAACACGATGAAAATATCCACCTCATTCAGGCAGCTCTGGCTTGGCGAATTGCCGTTGCATGAGGCTTTCTGGCGCTGGCTGGTAACCTATGGCCTCATCTTGAACCTTGGAGCCACCATGATTGGCCTCACTCTTGTTCTTGCCGAAGTGTCCATTATTCTGGCGGCGATTGTCCATTTCCTCCCCTTGCCGTATACCCTTTTTGCCGCCGCTGGCGCCTGGCGCAGCGCCAGCAGATACAAAGGCAGTCCCGTTCACGCAACAGCCGCAAAGGCCGCAATCGTCCTTTTGTTTGTGTTCTTGCTGATTATCTAGGCGCCTCACTTGCCGCTGGAAAGAGCCTGCGATAAACAGGTTGCCCATGTCCCAATCCCTCCACGAAGTCAAAATTGATCCGCGCAACGCGGATATCCTTATCTCCATTAACGGCACGCTCTATCCCCGCGATAAGGCCATGGTTTCCGTGTTCGACTCCGGCTTCATCCTCGGCGATGGCGTGTGGGAGGGCCTGCGGCTGGTCGAAGGCGGCGTGCCATTTCTCTATGCCCATGTGGAGCGGCTCTATGAAGGGGCCAAGGCCATCTTCATGGATGTGGGCATAAGCCCGGACGAATTGGTGAAGCGCCTGTTCGCCTGCATTGACGCCAATAAAATGCAAGATGGCGTGCACATCCGCCTGATGGTAACGCGCGGCGTCAAGGCCACGCCCTATCAGGATCCGCGCGTGACGATTTCACCGGCGACAATCGTCATCATCCCCGAATACAAAACCCCAAGCCCGGAAAAATTCGAGCGCGGCATGACCCTGCACACGGTGAATGTCCGGCGCGGAGCTCCCGATGTGCAGGATCAGAAGCTCAACTCGCACTCAAAACTCAATTGCATCACCGCCTGCGTCCAGGCCATGAACGCCGGGGCCGACGAAGCGCTCATGCTTGATCCCCTGGGCTTTGTCGCCACCTGCAACTCCACCCACTTCTTCATTGTCAGGCGCGGTGAAGTCTGGACCTCCTCCGGGCAATACTGCATCCCGGGCATCACCCGCGGCAACATGATCCGCCTCTGCAAGGACAACGGCATTCCGGTTTTCGAAAAACAGTTCTCGCTCTATGATGTCTATGGCGCCGACGAAGCCTTCGTCACCGGAACCTTTGCGGGCCTCATTCCGGTGCGCGAGATTGATGGCCGCCCGGTAAGGCATCCCCTGTCAACTGAGGCGTGGAAAGGCGCTGGCCCTATTTCCAAGAAGCTCTCAAGCCTCTACAAATCGCTTTGCATCCGCGAAAAAACGCGCAGCCTCTGATGGTGCTGGAATTCCTGGCTGCTTCCCTGCTGATCGAACTCACCCCTGGCCCGAACATGGCGTGGCTTGCCTTGCTCGGTGCCTCGCGCGGACGCGTGGCGGCACTTGCCGCCGTTGCCGGCGTGGCACTGGGCCTGGGCGTGGCGGGAACCGCGGCAGCCCTTGGCGTTTCAACCCTGATCGGCACAACCCCGTGGCTGTTCCAGGGCCTGCGCTGGGCCGGATCGCTTTACTTGCTCTATCTCGCCTGGGACTCCTGGCGCGATTCAACGGCGCCACAGGAGACACGGTTTGAGGAACCGCTCCTGCGCTATTTCAGCCAGGGCCTTTTGAGCAACATGCTCAACCCCAAAGCCTATCTGGTCTTTGCCGCAGTCCTCCCGCAATTTGTCGATCCGGCGCAGCCTCTGCTCGCCCAGCTCGTCACGCTGACGGCCCTCTATGTGGGCGTTGCGACCGCAGTCCACACGGCCATCGCGTTGCTTGCCGGGAGCTTCAGCAGGTTTTTCGCTGATCCCGTTTGGTCCAGACGGCTCGGCCGCATTTTTGCAGTGCTCCTCGCTGCGGTTGCCGTCTGGTTTTTCTTTGCCACGGAATTGAAATCGTGAGTGTCACCATCGCCATGTGGTCGGGCCCCCGCAACATATCGACGGCCATGATGTATGCCTTTGGCAATCGCCCCGATTGCACCGCTTGGGATGAGCCCTTCTATGCCTTCTCGCTGGTCAATCACGGCAACGACCATCCCATGCGCGAAGAAATCATCGCGGCCAATGAAAGCGACTGGGATGCCCTTGTTGCGAAATGCACCAGGCCTTCCGCGAAGCCCGTGTTCTACCAGAAGCACATGACCCATCACATGCTGCCGGGATTTGACCGGAGCTGGATCCACCGGGTGACCAACGCTTTTCTCATCCGCTCACCCGAACGGGTGCTCGCCAGCTACACAAAAAAATGGGCTGATGTTTCCCTGCGCGACATCGGCTTTGTCGAGCAGGCGGAAATTTTTGATGCGGTGGCGCAAAAGCGGGGAAGCGCCCCGCCCGTCGTTGATGCCGATGATGTGTTGAAAAACCCGCGCGAGGTTCTCGGCGCCCTTTGCAAGGCCTGTGGAATTCCGTTTGACCAAGCCATGTTGAAATGGCCGAAGGGACCCAAGAGCTTTGATGGCGTCTGGGCGCCCCATTGGTACAACGCGGTGTGGGAGTCCACGGGCTTTGCCGCACCCTTGGAAAAGACGGTTGAACTGACTTCACACTTGGCGAAGATCGCGGATGAGGCGCGAGGCCCCTACCTCCGCCTCAAGGCTCACAGCTTAATGGGCGTGGGCAGCCACCAAGCCGGCTGAACCGGCGGCAGGCGATGGCGCGCCGCTTTCCTTTTCCACCAGCATTTCGACTTTGCGCAGTTCGACTTCCTCGTCGGCAAGCTGCGCCAGGACGGCCGCTTTCTGGTCCTTGAGGTCGGAAATGGATTTCAAAAGATTGTCGCGCCGCCCGCGCGTCGCCTTGGCCGCCATCGAGTAATTCACGTTTGCCGGATCGGTGACGCCGTTGCGGCTCTCTTCAAACCGGACATGCGAGTCGAGCTCGTCGTATTTCTTGGTGAGGTCCTGGATCATCCCATCGATGTCGGCGGCCTGGCGACGGCGATCCTCGGTACGGAAGCGGTGCAGTCGCAGAAGGGTCTCACGTGAACGCATGGAATTCCTCACAAACTCAAAAACAAACTGGGCTTCAAACCAGCCCCTAGGCACGATTCGCCGAATCAACTAACCAGAAGATTCGCGTGCTTCATCCAACATCATGAACGGGTAAGCTTAAGGCCGGGTAAACCGCAGGGGTGTTGCAATTAAAACTCTATTGGGCGTGGTCAATTTTGAGTGAGTGGCTATATTTAGTATGCCGTGTGAATTAAACCACTAGATATGGCATATAGTAAGTAAAAGTGTCCCGCGCAGAGATTAGGTTTTGTTAACCTTTCTAAGCTTATCTTAACATTCAGAGTTAACGGATAGTTGCGCGTTTAAGGCCCGTTGCCTGAGAGACTGCGCGACTGAAAAGGCTCCGACAGGGAGCCGATGCAAAAGGGGTTTCGAGATGAGAGTACTGCTGATCGAGGACGACACCGCAACGGCCCAAAGTATCGAGCTGATGCTGAAGTCCGAAGGCTTCAATGTCTACACCACCGACCTCGGCGAGGAAGGCGTGGACCTCGGCAAGCTCTATGACTACGACATCATACTGCTCGATCTCAACCTGCCCGACATGTCGGGCTATGAAGTGTTGAAATCGCTCCGCGTGTCGAAGGTCGGCACGCCCATTCTCATTCTCTCCGGTCTTGCCGGCATCGAAGACAAGGTCAAGGGCCTGGGCTTCGGCGCCGACGACTACATGACCAAGCCCTTCCACAAGGACGAGCTCGTCGCCCGCATCCATGCGGTGGTGCGCCGCTCCAAGGGCCATGCCCAATCGGTGATCCTCACCGGCGAATTGCTGGTGAACCTCGACACCAAGACCGTCGAAGTGGGCGGCCAGCGCGTGCACCTTACCGGCAAGGAATACCAGATGCTCGAGCTGCTCTCGCTGCGCAAGGGCACGACGCTCACCAAGGAAATGTTCCTCAACCACCTCTACGGCGGCATGGATGAGCCCGAGCTGAAAATCATCGACGTGTTCATCTGCAAGCTGCGCAAGAAACTGGCGACCGCCGCTGAAGGCAAGAACTTCATTGAAACCGTCTGGGGCCGCGGCTACGTGCTCCGCGAGGGCGCGCCTCCTATGTCCGGACAGGAAGACTTCCGCGAGATTGCCTGAAACAGGCCTGCATGAGAAATTAAAAGGCCCGGGCCTAGTCCGGGCTTTTTGCTTTTCTGGTGGCTCGTTTAATTGCGTCCTACGCCGCTTGGGCCTGCACCAGCACGTCATCGCCGCTCATGGCCATGGTCAATTTAAGTCCGGCGGAAGCCGCCAGTTGCTTTGAATAATAGGGCTGCACCAATCTCGCATCGAGCATGGAGAGATCGGCGGTCCCCGCCAGAACGTCCGCCAGCGGTTCTGAAATCTTGGCCCGTTCGCCCGCGGCGCGCACCGTAAGCGTGTCACCCTCGGCAGCCACCGTCACAACGCCACCACGTGGAATTCCGGCCATCGCCAGAAGCAGCATGTTGAGCAGCAGCTTCACCTGCTGCTTGGGCCTGTTCTCGCGCGGCGCTTGCCAATCCAGCTTGACCTTTTCCTCGCCCACGAAGCCGCGCGCCACTTCGCCCGCTTCGCTTAAATCAATCAGCGCCCCTGCCGTTCCCGCCGCGCCAAAGGCAATCCGGCAGAATTTGAGCTTGGCGCCCGCCGTCCTTGCCGAAGAGCGGATCATGTCCATGGCCGTTGCCTTGGTTTCCTCGTCCATTTCCGGGTCGTCAAACAGCTCAAGGCCATTGGCGATGGCGCCCACCGGCGAAATCACGTCATGGCAGACGCGGCTGCACAGAAGTGCCGCAAGATCGAGATCGGAAATGCGTGACGCGTCTGTCATGGGGGCCCCGTAAAAAGTGATTCGTTGAGGTTTCTTTTAGCAAAGCCCTGCAAAAATTTCTGCATTGACGATCACACCCCGGCACGCCCATAGAGACCCCCTCGAAAACTCCCGGAATCCCTATGACCCTAGCCCCCACAAGCCTGACGAAATCACTGGTAAGCCTCGCCCTGCTGGCGGGACGCGAAATCATGGCGATTTATGCCACCGATTTCAGCGCCCGCACCAAAAGCGACCTGACGCCCGTGACCGAGGCCGATGAAGCGGCCGAGCGCATCATCCTCGAAGGCCTGGCACGGCTTGATCCCCAGACCCCGGTCATTTCCGAGGAAGCCGCAGCGTCTGGCCGCGTGCCCCAGGTGGGCGCCAGCTTCTATCTCGTCGATCCCCTGGACGGCACCAAGGAATTCGTCTCCCGCAATGGTGAGTTCACGGTGAACATCGCCAAGGTCGAAAACGGCGTTCCCGTCATTGGCGTGGTCTATGCCCCGGCCAAGGGGCGCATCTTCTGGGGCGATACCGCCAAGGGCGCCGCCGAAGGCAAGATCGCCGCCGATGAAACCATCGCCTGGAAAAAACTGCTGGTCCGCCCCTGCCCTGGCGATGGCGCCATTGTCGTGGCAAGCCGCAGCCACCGGGACAGCGCCACAGATGACTATCTCAAGACCGTGAAAGTGGCCAAGCTGGTGTCCGCCGGCTCCTCGCTGAAATTCTGCCTGATCGCGGCCGGCGAAGCCGATCTCTACCCGCGCTTTGGCCGCACCATGGAATGGGATACGGCGGCGGGCCATGCGGTGTTGTTGGCCGCAGGGGGGAAAGTGCTGAACAGCGATGGCCAGCCCCTCTGCTATGGTAAGCGTGACCGGGGGTTCGATAATCCGGGCTTCATAGCCAGCGCCGCATGATTTGCGATAAATTAACCATCTCGTAAGCCCTCTCCGCTACTTTCTGGATGACTGGTCTTGGCCCCGCCGTTGCGCGTGGCCCATGCGTGAGGTGGTAAGATGAACAGCAAATTCCTGAAATCCATAGGCCTGGCGATTGCCCTTTGCTTTGCCGGCATGTCGTTCCCGGCAATGGCGCAAACCACCGGCAGCATTGCAAAGCCCAGATCCACCTTCACCACTGAGGAAATAGTCACCAAAGGCCATCAGTTCTTCGGCAAGGCCAGCCGCGGCATCAGTGAAGCAATTGAATATGTTTTCCAGAGCCAGGGCGAACCCACCGCTTATATCGTCGGCGAAGAAGGTTCTGGCGCCATGATCGGCGGCTTGCGTTTTGGTGAAGGCACGATTTACTACAAGGACGGCACCACCCAGAAAATCTATTGGCAGGGTCCGTCCGTCGGCTTTGATTTCGGCGGCAATGGCTCGCGCACCATGGTGCTGGTTTATAATTCCGACCAGCCAAGGGAACTCTACAAACGCTTCATCGGCGTTGAAGGCTCGGCCTACCTTATCGGCGGGATTGGCGTAAACCTCCAGAAGTACCGGAACATCACCCTTGCCCCCATCAGAACCGGTGTTGGCGCCCGCTTCGGCGCCAATGTGGGTTATCTGAAATACTCCAAAAATCCCACCTGGAACCCCTTCTAATTTTTCATTCGCCTCTGCCCTCGTTCCGCACTAAAACCATGCGCTGAATTGGATTTAGTGTTTTTTCGAGGACTGCCATGTCTCAATCCGAGACCCTTATGCTGCTCATCCTGGGCTTTGCCGTCGCCGCTTTCCTGGGCCTGATCGGCGGGAGAATTGCCTGGAAGCTGGCCTTTCGCCTGGGCGCCCGCCACACCCAGCGCAACATGCCCTCCAACATGATCGAGCTTCAGACCGACCGTGACCGCATGCGCGCCGAACACGCCATGATGGCAAAAAAGCTGGAACTGCGCCTGAGCGACATCCGCATGCGCATGGCCGAGCAGACGGCGGAAGTTTCGCGCCACCGCAACCGCTTTGAAATCCTCAAGCAGGATTTGGCCAAGCGCGATGAAGAGTTGCTCGAGCGCAACGCCGAAATCGTCACCCTGCGCGACAGGGTGAGTGAACTGGAAACCCACGTTGAGGAAAAAGACGGCGAGATCCAAGCCTTGAATGAGTCGCTGGTCGAGGTGGAGGAAGTGGAAATCGTCGACGCGAAGGAAGCAACAGGCGAGGCAGCGCCCGTGCCAACCGAGGACCGCC
The DNA here is from genome assembly GCA_902826365.1 of uncultured Hyphomicrobiales bacterium. GTDB lineage: Bacteria > Pseudomonadota > Alphaproteobacteria > Rhizobiales > Aestuariivirgaceae > Aestuariivirga. Next base: position 12,257 of record CADEEO010000007.1, read on the forward strand.
TGAAGAATCGGATCAAGGACCTTGTAAAAATAACCAAGCAAATTTCAAAACAAAAGAAAGGCGCTCCGCTGGAACTGGAGCAGCCGGTGTCGATGAGCCAGAGCGAAGTCATCGTAAAGCCCGCCGACAGCAGCACCCTGGAATTCGTGGCGCAGTCCGAAGTCCTCGAGGAAAAGATTGTCGAAACCGAACGGGCCGCCGAGGAATTGCAGGATGAACTCAAGCGGCTTGATCAGGCCTGGTCAGGGTCCGAGGCAGCGCCGGAAGCTGCGGTCGAACCGGTTGCGGAAGCTCCCGCCCCGGCCGAAGAGGAAAAACCGAGAAGCGCCATCACCAATGTGATTTCCCTCGCCCAGCGCATCCGCTCGCTGCATAAGGACGTGTCAAAATAGTTCATGGCGCTGATCGCTGAGTGGTGATCCCTGCGGGAATCGAACCCGCCTTTACAACGTGAGAGGCTGTCGTCCTAACCGATAGACGAAGGGACCCTGTCACCAGAGGCTTTCCTATATCGGGCCGGTTGCACGAGTGCAAGCACTAGGGAGACGTGACCTTCACCCGGAGCAAAACCTTCCGGCTGCTCACCTCGACGATGAAAACTTCCGTGCCCGTGTTGATCGTCAGCTTGTCGCCCGTCAGGATGGCTTCGCGCACCTGGGCGCCGGCAGGCAGGCCAAGCTCCACCAGTCCCGTGCCCTCCGGCAGCGCAGCGCGGTTCTTGATCTTGTAGATAATGCCGCCAATAAGGCCTAGGAAGAGCAGCACGATAAGCGCCCCCATGAAATACACGGCAAATACCAGAAAGCGATTGACTGGCGGGGCCTCACCCATATTTGAGTTTTGATCATCCATGACGTCGCAATCCTTCCGAACCCTTACGGCAACCGTCGAAGCCCCTGACCGGCTCGACCGCTTCCTGGCGCTGGCCTTCCCCGAGGTCAGCCGCGCCCGCTTTCAAAGGCTTATCGCGGAAGGCCAGGTCTCTGTCGAGGGTGTTCCGGCAACCGAAACCCGCCACAAGCTGAAGCCGGGCCAGCGCGTGGAAGCGGTGATCCCGCCAGCCGTGGCCGCCGAACCAAGGGCCGAAACCATCCCGCTCACCGTGGTCTATGAAGACAAGGACCTGATCATCATCGATAAGCCCGCAGGCCTCGTGGTTCACCCCGGTGCTGGCAATGAAACCGGAACCCTCGTCAATGCCCTCATTGCCCACTGCGGTGACAGCCTGTCGGGCATTGGCGGGGTCAAGCGCCCCGGCATCGTGCACAGGTTGGACAAGGACACCAGCGGACTGCTGGTCGTTGCCAAGAATGATGCGGCCCACCATGGCCTGTCCGGGCAATTCGCCTCCCACGGGCGCGATGGCAGGCTGGAACGGGCCTATAAGGCCATCGTCTGGGGTGTTCCCGAACGCAACCGTGGCACGGTTTCGGCCAATATCGCCCGCAGCAACAGCAACCGCCAGAAAATGGCCATCTCCAGGTCAGCCCTGTCGCGCGAAGCCGTCACCCACTACGAAGTTCTGGAGAATTTGGGCAAACCGCCCCTGGCCAGCCTGCTGCGCTGCATCCTGGAAACCGGACGCACCCACCAGATCCGGGTGCACATGACACATATCGGCCATCCGCTTTTGGGCGATCCTGTCTATGGCGCCAGCTTCAAAGCCTCCCTCAGCACCTTGAGTGAAGCCGCAAGAGATGCCGTTAACACATTGAATAGACAGGCGCTTCATGCCTGCGTCCTAGGGTTTGAACATCCCCGAACCGGCAAGGCCCTGCGCTTTGAAAGCCCCTTGCCAGCTGATATGATGCAACTATTGGCCGCGTTCACGCGTTGATCAAAATAAAGTTAAACGGTAACTTGTTTAGTATCTTATTTTCGTCGCAATCACACCTATATTATTCCTGTACCTGAGCGGAAAACTCAGGAAACCGAGGAAGGGAAAGAATTATGGCGCGCTCCACAGCATTACCGGCAATTGCCTCAGGCGAAGGCGGTCTCAACCGCTATCTGCAGGAAATTCGCCTGTTTCCGATGCTCGCCCCGGAAGAAGAATTCATGCTGGCCAAGCGCTGGAAAGAGCATGGCGACAGCAAAGCAGCTGAACGCATGATCACCAGCCATTTGCGTCTCGTGGCCAAAATTGCCATGGGCTACCGCGGCTATGGCCTGCCTATTGGCGAAGTGATCTCCGAAGGCAACGTGGGCCTCATGCAGGCCGTCAAGCGCTTTGAGCCCGACAAGGGCTTCCGGCTCGCGACCTATGCCATGTGGTGGATCAAGGCCTCCATCCAGGAATATGTCCTGCGTTCATGGTCGCTTGTGAAAATGGGCACCACCGCCAGCCAGAAAAAGCTGTTCTTCAACCTGCGCAAGATGAAGGGCCAGATTCAGGCTCTTGAAGACGGCGATTTGAAGCCGGATCAGGTGAAGCTGATTGCCACGCGGCTTGGTGTTGAGGAACAGGAAGTCATCAACATGAACCGCAGGCTCAGCGGTGACGCCTCGCTCAATGCCCATGTCAGCGCTGATGCCGAAGGCGAATGGCAGGATTGGCTGGTTGATGACAGCGACAGCCAGGAAGACATTCTCGTTGAAAACGAGGAGTCCGCCATGCGCAAGGACATGCTGACGAAGGCCTTGGACAAGCTCACGGACCGCGAACGCCGAGTATTCGAAGCCCGCAAGCTGCAGGACGACCCGATGACGCTTGAGGACCTCTCAAAGGAATTCGACGTCTCGCGTGAGCGCATCCGGCAGATCGAGGTGCGGGCTTTCGAAAAGGTCCAGAAGGCCGTGAAAAACGCGGCTCAAAAGGCCCTAGCCCCGAAAGCAGCACCAGCGGCGGCACTTACCTATTGACCTGAACCTTCAGTAGAGCCCACTGCCCCCTAGAACTTTCATGCCCTCAGGCAGCGGTGCAAAGAAGATCTGGACCGCCCAGATATTGTTGCCCCGCTGCACCACGCCGGTGGACACGAATTTATAGCCGCTGTTGAGCAAGGTTTTGCGGTGCGGCCGGCTCTCCACCCATTGCTGGAACAGGCGCCGCGCCTTGCCCGCATCGGCCTCGCCCTTTTGCGTGTCGCGGGCCGCATTCTCCGCCATGCTTGGCATCATCATTATGGGGCTTCCGAGGAATGCCCGCATGCGCGAGTCAAATTCATGGCCCGAACTTGCCTTATGGCCCACATAGCCATTGAGCATCATGTCAATGGCCTGGGCCCGTGCCGCATCACGCAGCTTTGGGCTCGCCTGCAGGGATGCAACCCCTTTGGACTGCCGATAGGCATTGGCCTGCCTCGCGATTACCTCTTCCAGGTCCTCGCGGATGCGCGCATCGGCAGGCAGGTTCTTGAGCGAGCCAAGGGCTATTTCCAGATAGGTTTTTGCGCGCGCCTCAAAAGCTGTTCCCGGGAGCAAAACCGGGCCTGCGACAAGCCAAATCAGAACGTACTTACATAGGGTTGCAATTACTCCAGATACCCCGGAAATTCCCGCATTGCGGGTAAAATAGTCCATACTGCCCTCAGTCAAATTCCGAAATTTTACACATTATTTCATTCTTCCTAACCATTATGGCCTGAACGGAAGCCAAGGCCAATTATCGTAAATGACTCTTTCCGACCCATTATTGCACCCCTCGGAGGCACCCGAGATGAGCACCCTGCGCAAGCAATTGCAGCAGCTCTCGAGCTATGACCAGGATACGGGCCTCCCTAATCATGAAGCCTTGCTTGGCGACATCAACGCTGAAATCGCCAAGGCCAGCCCCCAGCCCTTGGGTGCGACGCTCATTGAAATCAGGATCAGGGGCCTTTCCAGAATAGGCGAAGCCTATGGCCGCAAAACGATTGGTTCGGTCATCCGCCAATTGGCCGAGCGGCTTGAGCGCGCGCCCGTCAAAAACCGGATCATTGGCCGGATAGACCACAAGAGCTTCGGAATTTTTCTTTACGATATCAGCGATCCCGTTCTGGCCCTGCAAACCGCCAAGCAACTGGTTGCCTTGTGCTCACGGCCCGTCCCCTGGGGCGATCTCATGCTGAACATCGAGGCTATTGCCGGCGTTGCCTTGACCACCGGTACGGTTCAGGACGCCGCAACCTTGTTGCATCACGCGGGGCTTGCTCTGCGCGCCTCATCCGAAAGCGGCAGCCCTGGATACGCCTTCTTTGATCCGGCGGAAGCCCAAGCCGCAAAGCGCCGCAATGATCTCATTGCCATTGTCGCCAAAGCTGTTGAAAAAAACCAGTTTGAAATGGTCTACCAGCCTTTCTTCGCCTTCAATTCCGGCAAGCTGATGGGCTTTGAAGCCCTGATGCGGTTGAAGCATCCCGAGTTCGGCAATATCGGGCCGAACGAATTCATCCCCATTGCCGAGGAAACCGGCTTGATTTCAAGGCTTGGCGCCTGGTGCATTGAAGATGTTTGCCGCACCGCGGTTGAGTGGCCCTCCCATCTTGTGGCCAGTGTCAATTTTTCACCGGCCCAGTTCTACACCGGAACCTTGCTGGCGGAAGTCAACGCTGCCCTCAAGCACACTCAGTTTCCCGCCTACCGGCTTGATATCGAAATTACCGAGGGCACCTTCCTGAAGGATCAGGAACTGGTGCTCTCGCAACTCAATGCCTTGCGCGGCATGGGCTGCTCCATTGCCCTTGATGACTTTGGCACCGGCTATTCGAGCCTCAGCTACCTCTGGCAATTTCCCTTCTCGAAGCTGAAAATCGACCGCTCCTTCATACATGCGCTCGACACTACGCCCAAGGCCCCCAGCATCCTCAAGTCCATCATTGAACTCAGCCGGAACCTGGGCATCGAAGTAACCGCCGAAGGCATTGAGACCATCGAGCAAATGGTGACCTTGCGCAACCTGAACTGCGACTATCTGCAGGGCTTCCTCTGCGGCAAGCCGACAGCCAAAACGAACCTGGCTGCCATCATCCTCAAGAATTTTTCCGAAACTCTGGGGCAAGGCAATGACGCGCTTTCAAAGATAAGAGTTATTCGCTAAGACCCTCTCAGCAAAGAGTGTCCACACCCCATGAACAAGCTGCCACCGGTTCAAACCATTAAACATGCCTTGAAGGCAGTCATCCAGTTCCGCAATGCCGGGACCAGAATTGCCCTGTCGTGGATTCTGATACTGACGGGCGCGCGCATCTTCGATCACTATTTTTCCGGAGCCGTAAATTCCACCGGCGGTCCCGCTGGAACAACGACGTTTCAGCCGGCGGAAGTCATTATAGCCGCCTTCAGCGTCGTGATTTTTTCCTCCATAGCCGTGAACTGGCACCGCTATATCCTGCTGGATGAAGTCACGCCTCCGGAGAAAATTCTTCGCCTTGACCGCCTGGTGTGGAGTTATGCGGGCCGGACCTTGTTGATAATGCTTGTGACGCTTGTGCCTGTCATCATTTTCTCGACCGCCGTTCTTGCCGTCTTGCCAGGCCTCAGGGTCGCGCTCTTGGTTCCGCTCATCATCGCTGGGATATACATCATGCGCTTGTCGGTTGCCTTGCCGGCCATAGCGCTCGAACGCAGGGATTTCGGCATCACCGCGGCATTGCAGGTGACCCAGGGCAACAACCTGCAGTTTGCTGCGCTTCTGGGGCTGAACGCCTTGATCTTCTTTGCCACGCTTCTCCTGACGCTGATTGTCCTCTCGGTCGCCGGAAGCTTCAGCGGGGTAGCGGCCACGATTCTCGCTATTGCCCTCAGCGTCCCGATAAGCCTTTTCCTCTCGCTCTTCAGCGTCAGCCTGTTGAGCTCGCTCTATGGTTTTTTCGTCGAAAAGCGGAAATTCTGATCAGTCCTCAAACGGATCGCGCATCAGGATTGTGTCCTCGCGCTCAGGCGAGGTTGACAGAAGCGCCACGGGGCACTCGATCAGTTCCTCAAGATACTTCACGTATTTGATGGCCTGCGCCGGAAGCTGCGCCCATGAGCGGGCGCCTGCCGTTGTATTTTTCCAGCCTTCGAAATTTTCATAGATCGGCTCAACCCGCTTTTGCGCTTCTTCCGCCGCGGGAAAGCGTTCGATGCGCTTGCCGTCAAGCATGTAGCCCACGCCCACCTTGATTTCCGGCAACCCGTCGAGCACGTCCAGTTTCGTCAGCGCGATGCCATGGATGCCTGAGGTTTTGATCGCCTGCCGCACCAGCACCGCGTCGAACCAGCCGCAGCGGCGCTTGCGCCCGGTGACCGTGCCGAATTCGCGCCCCCTCTGGCCAATATATTCGCCCACTTCGTTTTCCTGTTCCGTCGGAAACGGGCCGGAGCCCACCCGCGTGGTATAGGCCTTGGCGATTCCCAATACATAGCCAATGCTTGAAGGCCCAAGGCCGGACCCTGCCGCCGCCTGGCCGGCAACGGTGTTGGAAGAGGTGACATAAGGGTAAGTGCCGTGATCTATATCAAGCAGAACGCCCTGTGCCCCTTCAAACAGGATGCGCTTGCCCTCACGCTTCACCTCATCAAGCAGCGACCACACTGCATCGGAATAAAGCAGAATCTTGGGCGCGATTTCGCTGAGCTGCTTGAACAAATCCGCCGCCAGAATCTCGGCCTGGCCAAGCCCGCGCCGCAGCGCATTATGATGCGCAAGCAGGCGCTCGATCTTTGGCCCAAGGATTGAAAGGTCGGCAAGGTCATTCACCCGGATGGCGCGCCGGCCAACCTTGTCTTCATAGGCTGGGCCAATGCCGCGTCCCGTGGTTCCAATCTTGGCCGCACCGGCCGCTTCCTCGCGGATGCGGTCGAGTTCACCATGCAGCGGCAGGATGAGCGTGGCGTTTCCGGCAATGCGTAAATTCGCGCGGGTTACCGAAACCCCTTGCGATGAAAGCTTCTCGATTTCAGCGACGAGCGCCCAAGGGTCGATCACCACGCCATTGCCGATGATCGAAAGCTTGCCCGGCCGCACAATGCCTGATGGCAGCAGCGAAAGCTTGTAGGTGACGCCATCGATGACCAGGGTATGGCCCGCATTGTGCCCGCCCTGAAAACGCACCACCACATCGGCCCGTTCCGACAGCCAGTCCACCAGCTTTCCCTTGCCCTCGTCGCCCCACTGGGCTCCGACCACCGCCACATTGGCCATTCTAAACTCCTGTCAGACATGCGAACGGCCCCGGGGAGATTCTCTCCGGAGCCGTTGACAGGTCATACACGAAAGCGGGCAAAGCGCAAATACCGGCGCCTGACCAGTTGCCGCCGTCTAGGCAGTAAATCCAGCCTTCCGCTTCTTGCGCCAGCCGGCAAATCCCATAGCGCCAAGGCCAGCCGCAAGCAGTGGGAGCGCTGCTGGGATCGGCACTTCAGGTGCGGCTGCGAAGCTCATCGCAGCTTCATTGGCAGATGCAGCAGCCAAGAATTCTCTATAACGCGGATCGTAGTTCGGACTATCCGGATCGATTGCTGTGGCCATAAGCATAAATGGCACTTTAAGCTTCAGTTCATAGTATGCTTTCGGCGTGAATGTAGTGGTGTCGTCAAAGCCCGCACTCCACCAGATGTCTTCGTCACCATGTGCAAGCATGGGGAAGGAGTAGTCATTAGCGTCGTTGTTGATGCTAAACAGAAGTTGCGGACCGCCAAAGGGGGAGGCGCCATTTAATATGAAGCCAGCATTGGCGTAGGTCAAAACACCGCCCGTAACTACAAATGCGATGCCCAAGGGAGGTGTCGTTTCATAGAAATCCCAACCGCCGCCCACTAAATCGCCAGTTGGGGTACTTGTGACAGAGGCATGCACACCCGAGCCGAAGTTAGGTCCCTCGTGCAATCCCCAAATCAATCCAGAAATAGTTTCACCCGGGTCGTCGGAGTCGCCGTCCGTCACAAAACTCCAACTGAACGTCAGCGCCTTTGAAGGTGTTGCCGCTATCAGCAGCAACGCGGATGCCACTACGGCCAACGCAATGCCCCTGAATTGGAGCCGCGCCAAATATCTGAAACGTTGGATGAGAGACGTCGTGGCTCGATAAGTCATGGTGCAACTCTCCGAAAAGTTAAACCTTGCCCGCCTCTGCATCAGATACTGCACAGAATTGGCGATCTTGGCTAGGGAAAAGTCGGGCATGCCAAAACGGGCCGTGAACTCTTCCGAAAATCGGCGCTGGGAAACGGCTGGTTAGAAAAAAGGCTACTCCAAATTCATCCCCATCACCCTCGCCCTGAGGTGCCTTGGCGCAAGCCAAGGCCTCGAAGGGCTGGTGGCAATGCGTTGAATGCTTCGAGGCTCGGCTTCGCCGTGCACCTCAGCATGAGTATCAATTCAAATTCATCCCCACCTGCATGTTCTGCGGCCAGGCGACCTTGTAGCCGAATTTGATGGTGTTCTCCGCCTTGCTTTCAAGGTCAAACCGCCAGGCCATCACGCCCCGCCGCTTGTTCAAATCCTTCTCCGTGGGCGGCGTCATCTGGGCCATGGGTTCAACCGTGATTTTCTCATTGGCCGAGAACGGCAATTGATCGATCACAGTTACGGGAATTGTGGCGGCATGAAGGTTCTTCACTACAATATCCCAAGCCCGCTCCTCGACATTTGAAGTGGAGATCAGGCCTTCCTCGCCCTTCTTGCGCTTCACTTCAGCCCGCTTCACCTTGATCAGGTCATCGGCCCCAAAGCCAAGCTTGGCTTCCTCGTCAGGGCTTAGGAGCGGCAAGGCGCCCTGCCCCATGAACACGCCGTCACGGTAGAGATTGACCGTGCCCGGCAGCATCGGCGCTTCACCCTTGATGGTGAAGGCGGCGGTGAGATAGGCGGAAGCATCAAGCTTGGGCACCACCAGCGCATTCAAGGTGGCGTCGTAGTCATCGGTTGCAATGCGAACCTTTTTGGACGTCCCGGAATTATCAACACTCACCCGCCCCTGAATGCCATAAAGCGCTTGGAAACCCGCCAACTCAATGATGGCTTGCTTTTGTTCAGTCGGTGCTGGCGCTGCCACATCATCACCCCTGAAATCTTGCAATGCTCCGGCCGATGTCGCAGGCGCGTTAAGCTTGAGGGCATTTCGCGCCAAGCCATCACTTTCCTTCTTCATCTTCTCGGCCAGCGGTTCGTAGACCTGGATTTCTTCTTCCCACAAATCCGGGGCCGAAGTTGCGCCCAGCGGCCGCGCCGTTGAAAGCGTCAGCGCCACATTCTCCCAGCTTTCACCGGTTGACTGCATCACTTCGGCCCGGCGCACCAGTTCAATCCTGGACTTCTGGTTTTTCTCCGGCGTTGTAAGCCGCGCATCATAAAATGGCGCCCAGCCCGCATTGCCCACCCGGTATTTAACCTTGAAGGTGCCATTGGTTTCGGCAGGCGCCGTCAAATACACCGCCACCTGCATGTGGGCGACCTGGGCCGGGGCGATGCCCGCCAGCTTGTTGTGGAGCTCGCCCACCTGCTTGTCGATGTCGCGCTGGCGGATTTGCGCCTCGTGGATGGTTTTCGAAATCACGTTGAGCTTCGCGCTGACAAGATCAAGCAGGGATCCGAGTTGCGCGGCGTCGACCGCCTTGGACTTTTCATCCGAGGATGGAACAAGCTGCTTGTCAGCGAGCGAGAGCAACAGCCTTTTCTGGTAATCCGCATCCGACAGTGTTTGATCCAGCGCTCGGCGTTCATCGCCCAGCGTTTCAATTTCCTTTTCCAGGCTCTTGCGTTCCGCGTCCTGGGCCGCGGTTGAAAGATAGACGAGCTTCGAATCAACCGAACCAATCTCAAGCCCTGCGCCGCCGACCCCTTCCACCCGGATGGATTGGGCGTCGAGCTCGCCCGGCAGGTCTTCCAGAATGAGGGTCGTCTCCCCGGCCAGAAGACGGGCTTCCGTCACCCGCGTGATCTCTGCGCCCGAGGGATAGACCGTGACCGCATCAACATGGGACAGGGCCTTGAGATCAGCCGCAAAGGCAGGGGAAAGGCAGGTTGTGACAAGAATGAAGGTGGCTAAACGCAGGCGCATGGGAATTTCCTCCAGTTAAGGTGGAGGGAGGAAACGCCCGGTCCAAGGCAAATTCACGACGGGATTGCGTCAAAAAGCCAGCGGCTTGGCCTGGCGCACCTGCGTTAACTTTTGCACTGCCGCAAGGACCGAAGGCGGGATGGGCTCATCCAATTGCACCAGGCAAATTGCATCGCTGCCTTCCGCCAACCGCCCTAGATGGAATGACGCGATATTGACATTGGCATTGCCGAGCAACATGCCGAGTGACCCGATAAAGCCCGGCTTGTCCATGTTGGTGACGTAGAGCATGTGCGGGCCGAAATCCGCCTCAAGCTCAATGCCCTTGATCTGGATGATGCGCGGCTTGCCATCGGAGAATACCGTGCCCGCCACCGAACGTTCCAGGTTTTCGGTGCTCACCGTGAGCCGGATATAGGTTTCATAGGCCCCCCGCTGGCTCTGGCGCACCTCATCCACCCTGATGCCGCGTTCACGGGCAACAATGGGGGCAGATACCATGTTCACCGTCCCGAGCATGGGTTGCAGCACCCCCGCCAGCGCCGCCGAGGTGAGTGCCCGCGTATTCATTTCACCCACATCGCCCGCATATTCAATCACCACGCTGGTGATCGGCCCATCGGTCAACTGCCCGGCAAAGCTGCCGAGCTTTTCCGCCAAAACAACGAAGGGTCTCAGCCTTGGCGCCTCGTCGGCGGAAATGGACGGCATGTTGAGCGCATTGCTAACCGCCCCGGAGATAAGGTAATTCGCCATCTGCTCGGCAACCTGCAAAGCCACGTTCTCCTGCGCCTCTCCCGTGGAAGCCCCGAGGTGCGGTGTCACGACGACATTCTCGTGGCCGAACAACTTGTGAGCAACGGCAGGCTCCGTTTCAAAAACATCAAGCGCCACGCCAGCCACTTTGCCCGAAACTATCGCGTCATAAAGCGCATCTTCGACAACCAGGCCGCCGCGGGCGCAGTTGATGATCCGCACCCCCTTCTTGCATTTTGCCAAGGCCGCTGCGTCAATGACGTGGCGGGTCTTTTCCGTGAGCGGCGTATGCAGCGTGATGAAGTCTGAACGCTTGAAGATATCTTCAAGCTCCACCTTCTCCACCCCGATGGCAATGGCCCGCTCCGGCGACAGGAAGGGATCAAAGGCGATCACCTTCATCTTCAGGCCGATGGCCCGGTCGGCAACGATGGCGCCGATATTGCCGCAACCGATGATGCCAAGCGTCTTGTTAAAAAGCTCAACCCCCATGAAGCGGTTCTTCTCCCACTTGCCCGCATGCGTTGAAGCATTGGCTTCGGGGATCTGCCGGGCCAGCGCCATCATCATGGACAGCGCGTGTTCCGCTGTGGTCACCGCATTTCCGAAGGGCGTGTTCATGACCACGATGCCGCGCGCCGAGGCCGCCGGAATGTCAACATTGTCCACGCCGATGCCGGCCCGCCCGATCACTTTCAAATTCTTGGCGGCCTCTAGTATTTTCGGCGTAACTTTCGTGGCCGAGCGGATGGCAAGCCCGTCATAAAGCGGAATGGCCGCCAGCAGCGCCTCCTTGTCCTTGCCTAAATCCGGCAGGTAATCGACGTCAATGCCGCGGTCCCTGAAAATCTGGACTGCGGTTTCAGATAGCTTGTCGGAAACGAGAACTCGTGGAGCCATGTGGCTTCTCCTGAAAAAATGAACTAAGCCGTGGCCGTTGCGTAGGCCCAGTCGAGCCAGGGCAGCAGCGCCTTGAGATCGGAGGTTTCAACCGTGGCCCCGCACCAGATGCGAAGTCCCGGCGGCGCATCCCGGTAGCCGCCGATGTCATAGGCAACACCTTCCGCTTCAAGCAGCTTCGCCATTTTCTTCGGCACCGCCTCATCACCCGCCAGCGAAACGCACACCGACGTATTGGACTTCGTCTCGGGCCGCTTGGAGAGGTTCTTGGCAAACTGCGAGGCTGTAATCCAGCCGTCCAGCACCGCCGCATTGGCGTCGGCCCGCGCCCGCAACGCTTTCAAGCCGCCAAGGCCCTTGGCCCATTTCAGCGCCACCAGATAATCTTCAACGCACAACATGGATGGCGTGTTGATGGTTTCGCCTTCAAAAATTCCAGCACTCAGTTTCCCGCCCGAGGTCATGCGAAAAATTTTTGGCAGGGGCCACGGCGGCACATAGGTTTCAAGCCGTTCCACGGCGCGAGGGGACAGGATGATAACCCCATGGGCCCCCTCCCCGCCCAGAACCTTCTGCCAGGAAAATGTCACCACATCGAGTCTGGAAAAATCCAGCTCCTGCGCAAAGGCGGCAGACGTCGCATCGCAAATCGTCAGCCCTTGCCGGTCAGCCGGAATCCACTTCGCATCGGGAACCCGCACCCCGGATGTCGTGCCATTCCAGGTGAAAACCACATCATTGGCGAAATTGACCTTGCCCAGATCCGGCAGCTCGCCATAGGACGCCAGATGCTTGTTTACGTCCTTGAGCTTTAACTGTTTGAGCACGTCGCTCACCCAGCCTTCGCCAAAGCTTTCCCAAGCCAGCATGTCAACGCCGCGCGCCCCCAGCAGTGACCAAAGCGCCATTTCAACCGCTCCCGTATCCGAAGCCGGCACGATGCCAATGCGATGGCTTGCCGGAACCTCAAGCACCTCACGGGTGAGCGTGACGGCTTCCTTGAGGCGCGCCTTTCCTTCGCTCGAGCGATGCGAGCGGCCAACCGATGCGGTTTTGAGGAGGTCCGGCGTCCAACCCGGAATCTTGGCGCAGGGGCCGGACGAAAATTGCGGATTTGCCGGCCGCAAAGCCGGTTTAGCTGTCGTCATGTTGTTCTCCATCCTTGCAGATGGACTGACCCTCGTTGGGGAGGGTTAGCCCGGCACGCTTATGCGGCAGCAATGCCCAGACGTCAACTGCGGCTCTTTTGCAAAAGAAAACGGCGGCAGATTTCTCTGCCGCCGCTTGCTGTAGATGATCACGCGCGATTGCGGATCAGAAGTTGAAGCGCACGCCTGCGGAAACCACATGCTCTTGGGGATCCGAACCCGAGATCATGATATCGCGGAATTTATAGCCGACATCGAGATCGATATTGTCGGTGAGGCCCATGGAAACACCCGCAGCGAGGCCATAGGCAATGCCGCTGTCGTCTCCAGGCGCATCATCCACCCAGCCATAGCCGAGGCCTGCGCCCACATAGGGGGTGAAGGCCGTATCATTGGCCCAGTCAAAATAGAGATTGCCCAAAACCGTCGTGGTGCTCATGTCGGCGCCGGGGGCGACATCATACTCGCCGGCCCAATCCGCCGTTATGTCAGCGCGCATATTTTCATTGAACTGGTAGCCAACGCCGCCACTCAGGTTAAGCGCGCTGTCATCGTCGCCGCCGCTCCACTCAAGGAACGACCAGCCGAGATCGCCACGAAGATAGAAACTCGTCACATCGTTTTCTTCTGCGACATTGGGAACCGGATCCACATCAGCCGCGTGAGCAGCGGCCGCAAACGGCAATACCGCAAATCCGGCCAAAAGAATGAGCTTGAATGCTTTCATCGAAAAATCCTCCAAATGTCTTCGTCCGATGATGGAAGCTAGAGGTTACAAATGGCTCAACACGGGCATCAATGAGGCCATATCGTGACGCTTCCTGACTGTTGCCCTGAAAGCACAGTTAATTGTCAGAATTTGAGACAATCCGTAGACGGAACACCAACCATGAACTTTTCGTAATGTTTGTGTCAGGCGGCGGCTTTGGAAATGACGCCGCAGAGCTCGTCGACCACCGCATTCACCAGCCGTGCGTCGTCGCCTTCCGCCATCACGCGGATAAGGGGCTCCGTGCCCGAGGGGCGAATGACCAGGCGTCCTGCGTTGCCAAGGCGCGAAGTGGCTTCCGCGATAGCTGTCTTCACCTGGGCATCGTCAAGGGGCTTGCCGCTCTTGAATTTCACATTTTTCAAAACCTGCGGCACCGGTTCAAACATCTTGCAAACTTCGCTCACGGGCTTTCCCGCCCGTTTCACTTCCGCCAGCACTTGCAATGCCGCCAGCAGTCCGTCGCCCGTCGTCGAGAAATCCGAAAGGATGATATGGCCCGATTGCTCGCCTCCCACATTGAAGCCATGAGCCCGCATGTGCTCGACCACATAGCGATCGCCAACTTTGGTGCGCGCCAGTGAAAGGCCCTGCGCGCTCAGGAAACGCTCAAGCCCGAGATTGGACATGACCGTGGCGACAAGCCCGCCGCCTTGCAATTGCCCCCGTTCGTGCAGGGATTTTGTCACCAGCGCCATCAACTGATCGCCATCAATGACCTGGCCCTGCTCATCGGAAATCATCACCCGGTCCGCATCGCCGTCCAGCGCAATGCCAATGTCGGCGCGTGTTTCGCGCACCTTCTCGCACATCACCTGCGGTGCGGTTGAGCCGCATTTTTCGTTGATGTTGAAGCCATTGGGCGCATCGCCGACGCGGATGATTTCAGCCCCCAATTCCCACAACGCCGTGGGCGCAGTCTTGTAGCTGGCGCCGTGCGCCGTATCGATCACAATGCGCAATCCATCAAGGTTTGAGTCGCGCGGATAGGTGCGCTTGGCAAATTCAATATAGCGGGCGCCTGCGTCTTCAATGCGCGTCGCCCGGCCAATTTCATCGGAGTTGGCCACCGGAATAGCCTCCGGGCTTTCCACCATGCGCTCGATCCTGAGTTCCTGCTCATCGGAAAGCTTGTAGCCATCCGGGCCAAAAATCTTGATGCCATTGTCGAAGTAAGGATTATGCGAAGCTGAAATCATCACGCCAAGGTCGGCCCGCATCGAACGTGTCAGCATCGCAACGGCGGGCGTGGGCACTGGCCCCAGCAGGAACACATCCATGCCCGCCGCCAAAAGCCCGGCGGTGAGGGCCTGTTCAATCATATAGCCGGAAAGGCGCGTATCCTTGCCAATCACAACGCGGTGCCGGTGGCTGCCGCGGCGATAGAGATTTCCGGAGGCCATACCGATTTTCAAAACCATGTCGGCAGTCATGGCGCCGCTATTGGCCTTGCCACGCACCCCGTCGGTTCCGAAATACTTCCTGCTCATGGCCTGTTCCCTTTAGCGGGCTATCTATAAGTAACGAAAGTTAAAATTCACTGGTCCTTGGATCCATCGCGGCGCTTGTCACCGCCAACGCCTCAACCGTAGCTTTCACATCATGCACGCGCAGAATATGTACTCCATTCAAGGCCGCCTGTATTGCCCCGCCAACCGACCCATGAACCCGGCTCCTGGCGTTCTTTTCGCCTGTCAGCGCCCCAATAAAGCCCTTGCGCGAAAGCCCCACAAGGACCGCCACGCCAAGGCCGTGAAACAGGGTTAATTGATTAAGCAGTTCAAGATTGTGACGAAACGTCTTGCCAAAGCCAATGCCGGGATCGATGGCAATATGCGAGCGCGGAATTCCGGCCTCAATGCAAGCCATGACCCTCTGCTCGAGATGGTCATAAACATCAAGCGCTACATCGTCATAATGGGGGTTAAGCTGCATGGTGCGGGGGTCGCCCTGCGCATGCATCAGCACGACTGGAACCTTGAGTTCGGCAACCATGCGAAGGCTGTCCGGGTCATGCTGCAAAGCCGAAACATCATTGATAATGGCTGCACCAGCCTTCACCGCTTCACGCATCACCAAATGCTTTCGCGTGTCTATCGAAACCACATGGCCAGCATCACCCAGGCGTTTTATCACCGGAATGACTCGCGACAATTCGTCGTCAACTGACACCGCGTCCGAACCGGGCCGCGTAGATTCCCCGCCAACGTCCAGAATGTGGGCCCCTTCCGCCGCAAGTGCCAGCCCATGGGAAGCGCCCGCATCGGACGTGCTGTGCTGCCCGCCATCGGAAAAGCTGTCGGGCGTCACATTGACAATGCCCATGATCTGGGGAGCGTCCATCGTCAGTCCGGCATACTCACCACGCGGCACCTCGATTGCCTGCTGAGCTTCCGTATATGGAGCAATTTCCCGGCTTACTGATTTTCCGTCGCGCTTGATGTGCTCAACCAGCGTAAAGCCAATCGTCCGGCTTCCCCCTAAGCGCCCAGCCCGGCGCGAAGCAATGAGTTGCTCAGCGTCGGAACCATAACAAAGGCCAAGGGGGCGAAAGTAGGTCTTGGTCATTTAAGACTGGGGCTGCGGTTCCATATCTCCCGAACCGCTGCTGCCGCGCTTGGCGCCGCCGGCCCGTGGAACCGAGGAAGATGGCTTTCTGCTGGCCTTCTTCTTGGCTTCATCATCGTCGCGGTTGATCGTGCCGCCGGCCAAAATCTTCTTCACTTCCTCTCCGGAAAGCGTTTCCAGTTCCAGAAGCGCCTTGGCAACTGCATGAAGATCGGCCCGGCGCTTGGCGAGAATCTTCTTGGCGGTGGCTTCGCCAGCCTGAATCAGATCACGCACCGCCTCATCAATGAGCTTTGCCGTCTGGTCAGACAGGTTCTTGGTCTGCGTAACGGAATGGCCCAGGAACACTTCCTGTTCATTGCCGTTGTAACGAACGCGGCCCAGCTTGTCGGACATGCCCCACTCGGTCACCATGGCGCGCGCCAGTTGCGTGGCCATCTGAATGTCGCCGGTGGCGCCATTCGTCACATTTTTTTCGCCGCCGAGGATGAGCTCCGCTTCGCGGCCGCCGAAGAGAACAGCCATGCGCGCCTCACACCATTCGCGGGTGCGGCTGTGCCGGTCGCCCTCCGGCAGGTTCATGGTCACGCCCAAGGCGCGCCCACGCGGAATGATCGTCACCTTGTGCAGCGGATCATAGGGAACCGCCAGGCCCACGATGGCGTGTCCCGCCTCATGGTAGGCGGTGTTGCGGCGCTCTTCCTCGCTCATGACGAGTGATTTGCGTTCCGCGCCCATCATCACCTTGTCCTTGGCATATTCAAATTCAGCCTGCGTCACCACGCGTTTGTTGCGCCGCGCCGCCAGAAGGGCTGCTTCGTTCACAAGATTTGCAAGGTCCGCACCAGAGAATCCGGGGGTGCCACGGGCAATGACTTTCGCGTCGATGTCCGGCGCCAGCGGCACATTCTTCATGTGCACTTTGAGGATTTGCTCGCGGCCCTGAACGTCGGGATTGGAGACAACAATCTGCCGGTCAAAGCGGCCCGGGCGCAGAAGCGCCGGATCGAGCACATCAGGCCGGTTGGTCGCGGCAACCAGGATCACGCCTTCATTGGCTTCAAAACCATCCATCTCGACCAGCAACTGGTTGAGTGTCTGTTCGCGTTCGTCATTGCCGCCGCCAAGGCCCGCACCACGGTGCCGGCCCACAGCATCAATTTCGTCGATGAAGATGATGCAAGGCGCGTTCTTCTTGGCCTGCTCGAACATGTCGCGCACTCGGCTGGCGCCGACGCCCACGAACATTTCAACAAAGTCGGAACCGGAAATGGTGAAGAACGGCACATTGGCTTCGCCGGCAATGGCGCGCGCCAGAAGCGTCTTGCCCGTGCCTGGAGGTCCGACAAGAAGTGCGCCCTTTGGAATCTTGCCGCCAAGGCGCTGGAATTTGTGCGGATCCTTGAGGAAGTCGACGATTTCGACCAGGTCTTCCTTGGCCTCATCGACGCCGGCCACATCTTCAAAGGTAACGCGGCCCTGTTTTTCCGTCAGCAGCTTGGCCTTGGACTTGCCAAAACCCATGGCTTTGCCGGACCCCGATTGCATTTGCCGGATGAAAAACACCCAGACGCCGACAAGCAGCAGCATGGGCAGCCAATAGATCAGCGCGTTGCTGAGAAGCGAGTCGCTCTGCTGCGGGCTGAAGCTGACTTCCACGCCCTTTGCCCGCATGCTTTTGATATCTTCATCAATCGGGAAACCGTAGGAATAGACTGTTTTTCCATCCGCAAGTTTACCGGTAATGGACTGACCAGCGAAATTAACGGATTTTATTTCACCCGAATTTACACGATCAAAGAATTGCGAATAGCTGGCTTCCTTGTCGCTGGCCCCGCCCACCTGGCCTTGAAACAGGCTGAACAATGCAAACAGCAGGAGTGCGATGACAATCCAGACGGCAAAATTACGGAACTGATACAATTAACCCTCAAATCTCCCGTGCTGGCCATTTTGGCCGCCCGGGGCAATCTACCCAAACCTGGAGTGTAACATAGGATGGCATTAACCCAATTCCAAGCATGGAACTATCGTAAATGGCGTATAAATTTAGCCGAAACGCCCGGTCCCGCCGCCAAATGGGGAATGATGACGCCACCATCCCCCGTGAGCACCGCAGGCAGGCTTTGCTGCACAAAACCCGGAATTTCCTCCCGCCGCGCCACGCCGCGTAAGAGCCCCACCGGAACAACCTGCGCCTGGGGCGGCGCCTGGACCAAAAATCGCCCGTCCCACAGAATTTCCCCCGAATCAGACACAACCGCTGGATCAGGCGGAATCCGTGCCCATTCACGCCCGATCAGCACGCTCGACTGGCGGCAGGCAAGCATCGCCCCGCCGAGGGTTCGCCGCGAAATCCCCTGCCCCATGATCCACTTTGCCAGATAATCGAGCTCGCCGGGTTCAGCCCGATTGCCTGCTCCATAAATCAGAAGCAAGTGCTGCAACACCCGCCGCTGCAAAGCGGCATCAAGCTCACAAAACCCAGACCGCGGGACGGCGCCAAAGCCTTCTGGATAGGAAGTGAGTTGGCTGTTGATCCATTGTTCGGCGTCAACTGCGAGCGCGCGGGCCGCCCGACCGGCCTTTACGGCAATGTCCGCCAGTTCAACTCTCTTGCCCTCTTCCGCCAAAGCCTGGCGCACCCGCACGCGCTCAAACCGCCGGTCCGAATTGCTCGGATCATCAATCCACGGCTGTCCAAGACTGGTGAGAAGGGCCCGCAAGTCCGCCCGGCTTTGTCCCAGCAAGGGCCGAAACACCTTCACCCCGTGCCAAACCGTGGTTTCCCAAATCCCCGCCAGGCTTTCCGCCGTATCGGTTCTCTGCTGCCGCATCAAAACCGTTTCCGCCTGGTCGTCCATTGTATGACCGGTGAGCAAATAGGTAACGCTATTGGCCTTGCACCAGGCGCTCAGAAGGTCATAGCGGGCTATCCGCGCCTTGGCCTGCAAGCCCGTCTTGGGTTTGGTTCCTTCCCACCGCAATGTCTGATGCTCAAGATCAAGAAGCGCGCACCATTCGGCAACTTTGGCCGCTTCTGCTGCTGCCTCGGGCCGCAAGCCATGATCAACCGTCAGAACCGAAATCTTGATGCGATGCTGTGCCCACTGCTCAGCCAGCCGCAGCAAGGCCATGGAGTCGGAGCCTCCGGAAACCGCCACGGCAATGTGGCGCTCGCCCCGAAGCGCCGCGAATAGTTTTTCGCAATCCTGCTTGGTAAAAGAGTGAAGCTCTGCCTCAGCAGCCCGCACGCTTGGATTCCGCCTGGGCGCGCTTCTTGGCGTCAACCGCATTGGGGAACTCGCCGCCAATGGCGCCGAACGCCGCGCAAGCCTGCTGCGTCTGGCCAAGCTTGTTCAGCGAAATGCCAAGCTTCAGCAAACTGTCAGGTGCCCGCCGGCTCTTGGGATAGCCCTTGTAGCCCTGCAGGAAATTCTGCGCCGCCTGGCGGAAATCCCCTTGCGCATAATAGGTCTCACCCAGCCAATACTGGGCGCTGCCAGCCAGGCTGTGGTCCGGATACTTGCGCACAAAGCTGCTGAAACCCGATTCCGCATCGCTGAACTGGCGGCGCAACAGGCTTTCGTTTGAGCGCTCATAAAGCGACTCGGGTGATTCCGGCGCCAGTGAAACAGTCTCAATGGCATCGGAACCAATATTCTCGCCACCTTGCTGCACTGGCTGGTCCTCGCCGCCACCCGGTGGCACCAGAACCTGACCCTGGAAGCCGCCGTCATCCGGAACTGCCGCCGTCGCTCCCGGCATGGTCCCTAAAATCTTCGGGCCAGGCGCTTTCAGAACCGCAATCTGCTGCTCCACACCGTCCGCGCCAATAATCGTCGTGGTCGTTTGCTGGCTGTCGGCGGGAGCCTCGCCAATTTGCTCAACGCCCTGCTCCGCCACAACCGGCTGTTCAGCCACCTTCTTCAATTTCGGCGGTTCTTCCGCAGCGCCCGTTTTGGTTCCGTTCTTCAACTGGCCTTGGAGCTGCCTCATCGAATGGCTGAGTTCTTCCACTTGGCCCACCAGCAGGCGCATCTGCTCTTCCATCTGGTTGAGTCGCGAGGCGAGTTCTTCCGCCGTTTGCGCCTGGGCCGGTGAAAACAGCGCGGTTCCCATGAGCAAAACGGCAATGAATGAGGTCTTGAGGGTGTTTGACATATTTCTAACCACTGCAATAGCGATTGGGCATGAAAGCCATTCTAGGCTGCAACTTGGCCTGAATCGGGGTGAAAATGAGGCTGCGCCACCACGAGGTCTGGAAAGTCCTGCACTGTTGCCGGACTGCCACAGCCCAAGCCTTAGGAGGCCCCGCCCGTGATGACGGTTACGGCGCGGCGGTTCTGCGTCCAGCATTGTTCAGCGTCGCACAGCGCTGCTGGGCGTTCCTTGCCATAAGCGATGGATGATATTCTTCTGGGATTTACCCCTTGGGCAATCAGGAATTCGCGGGTCGCGGTGGCCCGGCGGGCGGAAAGGGCAATATTGTATTCGCGGGTCCCGCGTTCGTCGGAATGACCCTCAACCTGGACCACTACATTCGCATATCGCTGCAGCCATTGTGCCTGTTTGGTCAGGATTTCCTGGCCCTCGGGAGTCAAATCCGATTGGTCAACGATGAAATAGATGCGGTCTCCAACATTCGTGGCGAAATCCTGCTCGGAACCGGGCCTCGCCTGGCCAATGCCGCCTGTGCCTGCTTCCAGATCGGGCGTATTTTTTTTCGAGCACGCCGCCAATGCCAGAAAGCAGCAGCAAACCGCCGCCATTTTGAAAGCCGCCATACGACGCATCATGCTATCCCACTCCTGTATTGCTCCGGCACGGCCGCGTCCCTGCGATCCCCGTCGGAACAGGTAAAATCCACTCCCGGCCCAAAACGCAACCGGCTAATCCAAACTCACATGTCACGGAATTAAGGCAGGCACATAGCCCGATACGTCCCGCACAGCAAGGATTCATAGTCTTTAACCATTGTGACGGGTCAAGATTAACAAATCCTCACCCGCCAGAGCTTGGGGAAAATGGTCAGCTCGTCCTTGCGCCGCCGGTAATAACCGTCACAGCACGGCGATTTTGTGTCCAACACTGCTCGGCGTCACAAAGTGCCGCAGGCCGTTCCTTGCCATAGGCAATGGAGGAAATGCGATTGGCTTCAACGCCTTGCGCAATGAGAAACTCACGCGCCGCAGTGGCGCGGCGGGCTGACAGGGCGATATTGTATTCGCGTGTGCCGCGTTCGTCCGAATGACCTTCCATCTGGATCGAAACGCCGGGGTACTGTTGCAGCCAGGCGGCTTGCTTACTCAGGATTTCCTCGGCTTCAGGCGTGAGGTCAGCCTGATCAACCACGAAATAGATGCGGTCGCCCACATTGGTGGCAAAATCCGCTTCCGAACCGGGAGACGATGCGCCCGCACCCAATCCGGCATTTGCGGCTTCCAGGTTTGGCGTGTTCTTTTTCGAGCACGCCGTCAGTGCCAGCACGCAGCACAAAGCCACGGCAATTCTAAAACCACCTAAATTACGCAAGATCATACCCACTCCAATGCTTCTATCCGTGACAAGCCCCCCGGCCCCCACGAAAATTTCTAGTTCAGGCGCGGCGACCACGCGGGATCAGAACCGAACCCGGGTGTCTGAACCTGCTGCTCATTGTACCCGGTGATATCCACCGAATAGAGCTGAGGCCCCCCATTTTCACCAGGAGTATCCCGGAAAAACATGAGTACGCGGCCGTTTGGCGCCCACGTTGGACCTTCGTTATGGTAGCCTTCGGTTAATATTCTCTCACCAGAGCCATCAGGCTTCATCACGCCAATGGCAAAGCGGCCGCCGGCCTGCTTTGTAAACGCAATGTATTGGCCATCCGGCGACCAAACCGGCGTTGAATAGCGCCCGTTGCCGAAGCTGATGCGATTCTGCCCCGAGCCATCAACGCCCATCACATAAATTTGCTGGGTACCGCCGCGGTCGGATTCAAAAGTAATCTGGCTGCCATCGGGCGCATAGCTGGGACCTGTATTGATTGCCGGCGTGTTGGTAAGCTGGCGCAGCTGGCGCGAACGCAAATCCATTTCATAGATGTTGGAGTTGCGCCCGTCCGTGGTCAGAAGGCTCATGATCACGCGCTGCCCATCAGGCGAATAGCGCGGCGCAAAGCTCATGTTGGCAAATTCGCCGACGATCTCTTTCTGGCGGGTTACAATGTTGAAGAGATAAACCCGCGGCGTTCCCTGGCCGATCGACATATAGGTGATTTCCTGGCTGTTCGGCGAAAAGCGCGGCGTGACCACGAGTTCCGAACCATCGGTCAGGGTGCGGACATTGAATCCGTCCTGGTCCATCACCGCCAGTTTCTTCACGCGCTGGTCCTTGGGGCCGGATTCGTCCACAAATACAATCTGGGTATCAAAATAGCCATCAATGCCGGTGAGCGCTTTGTAAATCACATCCGAGGTCAAATGACCGATGCGCCGGAGGTTTTTTGGCGAGGTCGAAAACTGCTGTGCGGCAATCTGCTGCTGCGAGTTGACGTCAAACAGCTTGAACTCGACGCGGATTTTTCCACCTTCCACATAGACCTGGCCGGTCACCAGCGCCTTGGCCTGGATCTGCCGCCAGTCGGCAAAGCGCGGCTCCTGGTTGAAATCCGTAATTTGCTCAATGAAGGAATTCTGCGGCAACGGCTCGAAATAACCGGAGCGGCCCAGATTATTGCTGATCACTTCATTCAGGGTTGCGCCCGCTTCCTCAGCCCCTCCGCCCACCAGAAAAGGTGTGATCGCAATGGGGAGTGGATTGATGCGCCCGCCTGAAACATCCACCTCAAGGGCGAAGCTCGCCCGTGGCGCAAGAGCCAGCATGAGCAAGGAAAGCCCCAAAAGAAAATTTCTCCTGGTCGCAAGGCGGGTAAATTTGGGCATCGAAATTTCCATGGGGCTTATGTTCCAAACATCATGTTTGGATTGAAATTGACGGTGATGTCTTTCCACAGGTCATAGCGGTCAGGCGGCATGAAGTCATAGCGCTGGCATTCCATGACTGCGGAAATCGCCGATTGCGCTGTCGTTGCAAAAAGCGGATCGCCGCTGCCGTTCAGCACTTCCGGGTAGCCGGAAACAGAGCCGTCAGGCGTGAGGAAAAATCGTATTTTGACAGTGATATTGGCTTCGCGCGCGCCTGGCGGCACCGACCAGCAGCCAGCCAGTTTCTGGCGCAGCGCGTCAATCAGCGTTGCGGCCATCGCGTCGTCCGTGCCCTGAACTTCGGCATCGCCCAATTCCGGCAATGCGGCGACCTCTGCCGGTTGTTGCGGCGCCGTCTTCTCGTCATCAGTCTTGTTCAGAAAGGCCGCGATGTCATCCGTATTGAGTTCCGGTTTTTTCTTCTTTGGCTTCTTTTCTTCCGGTTTCTTGACCGGTTTCACTTCCGCCTTCTTCACTTCCTCTTTCGGCTTCGGTTCTTCCTCAACCTTCTTGAGAAGATCCTTCAGGGGATCTGGATCAAGCGGCTTCGGCTCTTCCTTTTTCGGCTCTTTCACCTTTGGCGCGGGCGGCGGCGGTTCAGCCACCGGTTCCTTGACGGCGGTCTTCACTTTTTCGTCAACCTTCGGCGCCGGCTCAACCTTCTTCACCACTTCGGCCTTTTTCGGCGCAGGTTTCTCAATAGGTTTTTCAGCAGTCTTGGTGGTGGCCTTGCGCTTTGACTCATCGCTGATCTGGGAAATATCAACTTGGATGGCGTCCTGCGGCTTCACCTTGTACTTGTCGGGATTGGGCAAGACCACAAGGGCCGCGACAAGAATCGAAGCATGCAATGCCAGTGATGTGATCAGGCTCTTGCGCATCCCTAGTTTGAGACCTCCGCCTTCTTTTCAAGGTTACCGGTCACCAGGCCGATCTTGCGGTAGCCCGCCCCGTTGAGCAGGCCCATCACTTCCATGACCGAGCCATAGCTGACATTTGTGTCGGCCCGCACGAATATCTGTTCCTCATAGCCGTTCTTGGCAATGGCCTGAAGCTTCGGCTGAAGCTCTTCAAGCGGGATCTGGGTTTCTTGCAGGAAAATGGTTCTGTCGGCCTGCACCGTGATGGTGAGCGGCTCGACGCTGGTAGTCATCTGCTTCGCTTCGGTCTTGGGCAGCTCGATGGGCACGCCCACCGTCATCAGGGGTGCCGCCACCATGAACACGATCAAAAGAACCAGCATCACGTCGACAAGCGGGGTCACGTTGATTTCGTGCATCACGCCAGCGGACTTGCGCCGCCTGGAGTTGCGCCGCGTATATCCACCTTTAGCTCCGCCTGAAGCTGCTGCCATCCTTAAACCCGCTCATCCAGCTGACGCGAAATGATCGCCGAGAATTCATCAGCAAAATTCTCCAGTCGCATGCCGATACGGCCTGCATCGGCCGAGAACATGTTGTAAAAAATTGTCGCTGGTATGGCGGCTACAAGGCCGATGGCCGTGGCGAACAGGGCCTCCGCGATGCCCGGCGCCACGACGGCGAGGTTGGTGTTCTGCGAATTGGCAATGGCCTGGAATGAGGTCATGATGCCCCAGACCGTTCCGAACAAACCGATAAAGGGAGCAGCCGCGCCAGTTGTGGCCAGGAACAGGAGCCGGGATTCAATCGAACTCATTTCCTTTTGAATCTGCACATCGACAACTTTTTCAATGCGCTTCTGCACCCCCTGGAAGCCTGCCCGCAGCGCCGAATCCTGGCTGCGCTTCCACTCCCGCATGGCCGCCATGAAAATGGCCGAGAGGCCCAGATTGCTGCGCGTTCCGAGCGCGAGATAAAGGTCTTCGAGCGATTGACCCGACCAGAAGCTTTGCTCAAACCGGTCATTGGCCGAATTCATACGGCGCACCGCGAAATACTTTTCGATGATGACGGCCCAGCACCAGACCGAAGCAAGGGCCAATCCGACCATGACGAGAAATACAGGCCAGCTGGCCTGCATGATCAAATGCCAGAGCGAAATCTGCCCCGGCTGCGCTACCGCACTGACGACTACTGGATCCATGCCACTTCCCACTTCTCCGGAATCCGTCCCTGAACTCCATGCCCCTCGCGGGGTGGGGTCCTGAAACAGGTTAAATCTGTCCAAACTGCGGCGATTCGCGAGTTTTCAGGAGAATCGGCCGCAAGGCCGCACCTATTATGACGGGCCTCGCCCCAAATGACTGTCTTATGGTTAAGTTTCTGTTACGTGGCTGATTCGACAAGGGAAAGAAAGGTTTTTGTCATTTCCGGAGGCAGCCGTTTCGGTCTCCCTTTCCCGTCCACCAGCACAACCGTCACTTGCGCCTCAAACAGCGCTTCCCCGGAACGTTTCACAGTTTGACGAAGCTCCATGCGCGCCCCGCCAAATTCGCCAAAGCGCGTTTCCACTTCCAGCAGGTCGTCAATCAGCGCGGGCTTCAAAAAATCACAGACCATGCGGCGCACCACGAAACTTGCCGTGCCATGAAGCTCGCTGTGGTGGATATCAAGCAGCCGCAAACAGTCCGACCGGGCCCGCTCGCAGAATTTCAGGTAATTCGCGTGGTACACCGCGCCGGAAAAATCCGTGTCCTCGTAGTAGACGCGGATGGGCAGGACATGCACCTTGCCCGCGATGCGCCCCGCAAGGTCAGGCCAGCGTTCAGTCATTCATGTCGTCCAGCGGCAGGATGCCTTGCGTGATCTCCGGCCTTTGCGGAACGGAAAGCCCCATGTGCTTGAAGGCGTGCGGCGTCAGAAGCCGCCCCCGCGAGGTGCGGTTGAGAAACCCGATCTGTAAAAGATAGGGCTCGACAATATCCTCGATCGCATCGCGCGCTTCCGAAAGCGAAGCGGCAATCGTATCGATGCCCACCGGCCCGCCGCCGAAATTGACGGCAATGCAATTCAGGTAGCGGTGGTCCAGCGCATCAAGCCCGCGCTTGTCCACATCCAGATTGCCCAAAGCGCGGTCTGCCGAGCCCGCATCGATGCGCGCATCGCCCGCGACGGAGGCAAAATCCCGCACCCGCCGCAACAGCCGCCCGGCAATGCGCGGCGTTCCCCGCGAACGCCTGGCGATTTCATGGGCGCCATCCTCGGTAATCGCCACCTTCATCACCCGCGAGCCGCGCTTCACGATATCGAGCAGCTCTTCATCGGAGTAAAAATCAAGGCGAATGGGAATGCCGAAACGGTCGCGCAACGGCGTGGTCAGCAGCCCCGTGCGCGTTGTGGCTCCGATCAACGTGAATTTCGCCAGATCAATGCGCACCGAACGCGCCGCCGGCCCCTCGCCGATGATGAGATCAAGCTGGTAATCCTCCATGGCGGGATAAAGAATTTCCTCCACCGCCGGATTGAGCCGGTGAATTTCATCGATAAAGAGAATATCCCGGTCCTCCAGATTGGTGAGCAGCGCCGCAAGATCACCGGCCTTCGCAATCACCGGGCCGGAGGTCGCCCGAAAATTCACCCCCAGCTCCCGCGCCATGATCTGCGCCAGCGTGGTCTTGCCCAGGCCCGGCGGCCCCGCAAACAGAACATGATCCAGCGCCTCCGCCCGCGACCGCGCCGCTTCAATAAACACCCGCAGGTTTTTCTTGACCTTCGTCTGCCCCACAAACTCATTCAAAGATTGCGGCCGCACATGGGAGTCCAAACCATCCTCCGGCCTGTCTTCACGGTCTATAAGGCGCTGGTTCATAACAGAGCCAATTCTTTCAGCGCCTGCCGGATCAATTTCTCCGTCGGCTGGTCCTCGCCGTTCTTGCGCATCGCTGCCGCAACCGCCGCACCCGCTTGAGAAGCGCCGTAACCCAGATTGACAAGAGCCGACACCGCATCCGCCGCCGAGGTTGGTCGTGGCCCCTCAAGCTCCGCCTGCAATTTGGCAAGCGTTGCATCGGCGCCCGCAAACGCCGGCGTCTTGTC
>CADEEO010000008.1:0-3821 GCA_902826365.1 uncultured Hyphomicrobiales bacterium
TCCTGGACCGTCACCACATTGGCGTTTTCCAGCGGCCGCTGGGGAACCCAGGCCTTGGCCTTGGCGCGGACGGCCTCAACGACAAGCGGTGAAAGATTCTGGGAGAGCACTTCGGCGCGTTTCCTGGCATCCGCATCATTCTGGCTTGCGGCAACAAAATACCAGAACAGGGCTTCATCGACATTGGCCTTTGTGCCCAAAGCCCGCTCATAGAGAACGGCAAGATTGAACTGGCTGTCCTTCAAGCCATTCTGGCTGGCGGCCAGAAACCATTTGTAGGCCAAATCATAATTTGGCTTTCCAGCTTCGGTTCCCGCCGCAATGACTGCGGCATTGTGCATGGCCTTGACATTGCCTTGGGCGGCGGCGCGCTCATACCAGATGAGGGCTGTTGCCGTATCCTTGGGCACGCCGCGGCCGCGCTCAAACAGCGTGGCGAGGCGGTATTGGGCAGGGGCCAGGCCGGCACGGGCTGCCTTCTGATACCAATGGGCGGCGCGGGTTACATCCTGGGTGACCCCTTCGCCATCGAGATAGCGGGTGGCGACGATAAACTGGGCGGAGGCCTCGCCCCGTTCGGCAGCGCTGCGGAGCGCTTCAGAGCCTAATTCGGGCGGAGGCAATTCGCGTTCACCTGCTGCCGTGCCGGATTCGACAACCAATGAGGCTGGAGTTGCGCCGGTTTTTTGATTGGGCAGGGAACCAGTAAGAATTTCATCGATGGAACCGGGGCCATCGCTGTTTTCCTGCGGCAGGGAATCGGTGGTCTTTTCCACCAGGAACTCACGTTCCGGCGCAGCGGCTGGGATGACGGCATTGCTCTGCTTTGCCGGAGCGCCGGGCTGAACCGTGCCTTCGATCGGCGCCGTTGGCGTGGTTGAAGTGGACTTCTGTGGCTTGTTGAGCATGTTGAAGGTGAAAGCGGTGACGGCGGCCAGCAGGACAAGGCCCGCGAGCACGAGGGTGCGGCGCTTGTTGTTGTTCCTGGTTATGTCAGGCTTGATTTCCGGCGGCAATTTTTCACCAGTGGGAATGACGCGCGGTTGCCTTCCCGTGGGCTTCATGAAGGGCAAATTGTATTTTTTGCGCGCCGGCTTGGCGCTTGGCGCCAGGCTCGCAAGAATGCTCTTTTGGGCCGAGGCTTGGGCGGCCCGGCGGGCGGCCTCAATGAAATCGTCCGAGCCTGCGTCCGCATCATCGGGCAGCGGCGGTTCAGCGCCCGGCAGTGTGGATTGCGAAAGCCAATCAGACAGCGGGTTGGCATCCAATGGGGCTTTAGCTTCAACAACCGGGCTAACGGGGCTTTCGAGCGTGAGCTCGGGTTCCGGCTGGTGAGGCTCAGGCATGGGCTGGGCCTGCCGGGTGTCATTTTTCCAGCTTTCCGTGGGTCCGGGTTCGGCTGCTGCAAAATGATTGCCTTGACCGGCAGCGGCGGCGGCCACCTGCTGGCCCACGGCCGCGGTTTCCAGCTCGGCGAGCTTGGAGACAATTTGCTCAAGGGTGTCGTGGACGGCCCGCAGGGTTTCCTGATTGCGCTTGTCAGCACCAATGGCACTTTCACGCACGGCCTGCAGGCCTTCTTCGAGGGCCTGCAATTCCGGTGAACTTCCCGGCACGAGAGGTGCCGCACCCGGGGCATTCATCAGGCGGTCGGCCATGCGGTTGGCCGCATCCTCGGCCACGTCCTTGGCCCAATCGCGGTTCTGCTCGACGCTGTCAAACAACTGGTTGATGGCGCGCTCGATGGTTTCGAGATGGCCAAGCTGGTGTTCGGTCTGGCCCACGCGATCGGCAACTTCGGAAATCTTCTGCTCAAGTGCTAGCTGGGCCTGGCCATCGCCTTGCGCCTGCAGCGCGTCATTCAAGCGGTGATCAAGCTCGGCCATGCGGCGTTCAAGTTCGCCAAGCTGGGGATTGCTGCGGGCCGATTGCTGGCTTTGCTCCAGGCGCTGGGAGATATCGACCAGGCGCTTGTCCATGTCGGCCAGGGGCCGCATGTCAGGGCCCTGGGCCACGCGGGTTGAAAGCTGCTCAAGGGCCACACGCAGGGCATTAATATCCCGCTGCGATGCCGTATCAGTGCGGGCGCTATCAATGCGCTGGTTGAGCAGGCCCACCTCAGAACGCAGCCTTTGCATTTCCGCGCTGTTGTTTCCGCCTTGTCCGGAGAAGGCGGTTTGCGCCTCTTTCAAAAGTTTCAGGATGCGTTGCTCAATTTCGCGGAGTTCGGCCTGCGAGGTTTGCACCGCGGCGGTCTGGGCTTTGGAGGCCAGGACTTCGGCGGATTCGCGAACGGTCTCGATCCTATCGGCAAGCTGGGCAAGCTCTTCGCGCAGGATATTGGAAAGGCCAGCATCGGATTTGTTTTCGTTGCGCTCCACCCGGCCGGCAAGTTCATTCAAACGGGATTCAAGGCTGGTGAAGGCAGGGGCCGATTGCAGAACCTGCTCGCTGGTCGACGAGGTTGCGCGCTGGGCCATTTCAGCCATGCGATCCTGCATGGTCTTCAGGCTGTCGCGAGTGCGGCGCTCGCTGATCTCGATATGCTCAACGATATTGCGCATAGCGGTTTCCAGGGATTTGAAGGCGGCAGGCTCCTCAGGCTTGCTGATCGTCGGCATTTTCGCCGTTTGCAGCACCTGACGGCTTAAAACAGCAAGGCGTTCATTGACGGCGGTGAAGGCTTCAACCGTTTGCCGTTCGTTGCTTTCAATGCGGTTCAGAATCTTGGTGAGATTTTCTTCGTCCTCATAGCGGCTCTCCGCGCCATAGCTGGCCGGCGCGGTGTTCTGTTCACGCCTGGCAATGCGGGATAATTGCTCGGCAATGTCTTCAAGCCGGATTGAGCTTTCAGCACGGGACGGAGCGGCGCGCTGGGAACGCACGGCGGGAGCGGATCCGGGCTCATCGGCGGAATCGAGAATTTTGGAATTGAGCCATTCGCCAAGGGTCATGCCAGATCGGCGGGCCGCATCTTTTGCGGCTTCACGGGTTTCCGGCTCAATGCCCTTTACACTCCACGGAATTCCCGGTTTCATTCGCTCTTCCACTTTTGACGTCACCCTGGATTCCCCCTTGTGTCCCGAAAGACGAATCTCCGGCGCCTGAATTCTTGCCATCCCTAGAAGTTAACGTTTTTGGTAAATATTCGGTTAAGTAACTGTTTTTTTCTTGTATTTTTCTCCCACAACTCCCCAGCAACTGGACCCATCGTGCCCCATTCATCCGTGCTCGCTTACCTCGGAAACCCCCTCGACCGCTGCGCCAACCAAAGATCCGATGAGGCCTGGCTTGAGCGCCTGCTTAAACAGCCGACGACGCGGCACATTCACATGAACGGCGATAAAACCTTTGTCAGGGACGGAAAACTTCAGGCCTTTCCGAATGCAAATACGCCTGACTGTGTTCTTCTCGGCGTCGATGCGGATGGCACGGGCTGGTTTGCCAGCCCGGCGCAGGCAGACGACACCCTCATGGATTTGCGCAGCCTTGCGGTGGCGGGAACGCTGCCACAGGGCGAGCTCGCCATTCTCGCCCAGGCTCGCTCCCTGCTGCACTGGCATGAGCGCCACGGGTTTTGCGCCAATTGCGGGGTGAAGACGGAGATGCGCGATGCGGGCTACCGCCGCCACTGCGCGGCTTGCGCCACGGATCATTTCCCGCGCACGGATCCGGTGATCATCATTGCGGTGCGCCATAAAACGCGCATGCTCCTGGGGCGGCAAAGCGCCTGGCCGGAAGGCATGTATTCAACCCTTGCAGGCTTCATGGAACCGGGCGAGACGATTGAAGAGGCGGCGCGGCGGGAAGTTTTCGAGGAA
>CADEEO010000008.1:3921-38406 GCA_902826365.1 uncultured Hyphomicrobiales bacterium
AATTCTTCGCGGTAGGGACTTGCCTTGTAGACGCCAAGCACGCGCATGTAGGAGGTGAAAAAAGCCAGCTCCTCCAGGGCAAGGCGCACGCTGCGCTGCTCCGGGTGGCCTTCAATATCGGCATAGAACTGCGTGGCGGAGAACTGGCCCTCGATCTGGTAGGATTCAAGTTTCGTCATGTTCACGCCATTGGTGGCGAAGCCGCCCATGGCCTTGTAGAGGGCGGCGGGAACATTCCGTACACGGAAGATAAAGCTGGTGATGATCGGCCCGGTTCCCAGGGGCGCATCCTGTGCTTCAGCCGAAAGCACCACAAAACGCGTGGTGTTATGGGCCTCGTCCTCAATATCCTCGCGCAGGATGTCGAGGCCGTAAATCTTCGCCGCAAGCCTGGAAGCAATGACGGCGCGGTTCTTGTCCTTGCTTTCGCTCAATTCACGGGCGGCTCCCGCCGTGTCAACCGCGACCACCGCTTTCAAACCGAGTTCACGGATGAGCTTGCGGCACTGGCCCAGCGCATGGACATGGCTGTGGACGGATTTGACGTCGGCAACGTCCGCGCCCGGCATGGCGAGGAGCTGGTGATGGACGCGAAGAAAATATTCGCCGACCATATGGAGGTTGGCGGCCGGCAGGAGATGGTGGATATCAGCGACACGGCCCGCCACGGAATTATCGATGGGGATCATGGCAAGGGCCGCCTCGCCATCTTTCACGGACTGG
Organism: uncultured Hyphomicrobiales bacterium; assembly: GCA_902826365.1. Classification (GTDB taxonomy): domain Bacteria; phylum Pseudomonadota; class Alphaproteobacteria; order Rhizobiales; family Aestuariivirgaceae; genus Aestuariivirga. Next base: position 4,645 of record CADEEO010000008.1, read on the forward strand.
AAGGCATCCTCGAAGGTGCGGCAGGACAGCGGCTCGAAACCGGGATAGGCCTCGATGCAGGCGATATGTGAATTGGCGCCGGGTTCGCCCTGGTAGGCGATTTTCGCTTTCATGATTTTTTCCTCAATATGGCACGGGCCGCTTCGAGATCGGCGGGAACGCCAACACTCAGCGGCACTGAATCAACCCGCACAACCGCCATGTGCATGTCATTGTCCAAGGCGCGAAGCTGCTCCAGCTTGCGCAAGGCTTCGCGCGTGCTCACAGGCAGGCTGGCAAAACGGTCCAGCGCCTCGCGCCGGTAGGCATAGACGTTTATATGACGCCAGAAGGGCGCATCATGCTCAGGACCGGTGCTGCGCACAAAATCGCGGGCGTAAGCCACCTCCCGGCCTTCACCCAGGGGAGCTATCGCCTTGACGACATTCGGGTTCCGGACATCCCCATCGGCTTCAATGCGGGCGGCTATGGTGGCGATATCCACCGTTTCATTGGTGAGGCCCGCCAGGCAGCGCTGGATGGCCAAGGGGTCAATGGTCGGCAAATCGCCCTGTAGATTGATCACGGCGGTGAAATTTCCCTGGGGATCACGGAGTTTCAGGGCTGCGGCCACGCGGTCCGAGCCGGAGCGCAGGGCGGGGTCGGTGGCCAGGGCATCGCCACCGTGGCTGCGGATGACATCAGCAATCTCATTCTCGGCGGCGGCCACCAGAACCTTGCCGACATTGGCTTCAACCGCACGTTTCCAGACATGGACTATCATGGGGATCCCATGAACATCAGCCAGGGGTTTTCCCGGCAGGCGCACGGAAGCCATGCGGGAGGGGATCACGACTATGGTATTATTGAATTCAATCATGGACTTGATTCTAGGCGCGGCAAATTGTTCTGGGGCTCTTATACGTATTGCGGGGCAGCAGAGAAACAATTAGTTTCCGGCCCGAATATGTGGTTTCAAAGGACCGGCCAACCCCATGGATAGTTTTGAATTCAATAAAATTGCAGGCGCTGTCCTGGCGACTGCCTTGGTCGTATTCGGCCTGAAAGAGCTGTCCAGCGTGATTTATCACAGCGAAACGCCGGAAAAGCCGGGCTTTGCAATTGAGGTTGCGGAAGCGGGCGGCCATGGCGAGGCCCAGGCGGCGACGGGCCCGGCGGTTTCGCTCGGCACGCTGCTGGCATCGGCTGATCCCGTTAAGGGGGCGGCTGGGGCGAAGGCCTGTGCGGCCTGCCATGACTTTGCCAAGGGCGGACCCAACAAGACCGGTCCCGATCTTTGGGATGTGGTGGAACGCGGCATTGCTTCCCATGAAGGCTTTGCCTATTCCGACGGCATGAAGGCCCGTTCGGCGGAAAAGTGGACCTTTGAGAACCTCGATGCCTTCCTCAAGGATCCCAAAACCGCGACGCCCAAAACGAAAATGGCTTTTGCCGGCGTGAAAAGAGACCAGGCGCGGGCCGACATTATCGCCTATCTGGCCTCGCTTTCGGATGCGCCGAAGCCATTTCCCGCCCCGTAATTGCTGCAATTGTTGCGAAAAATTAACACCGGCAAGGGTTTGCCGGTGTTTTCTTTTGGGGCAAGCCATGCGTATCTATAATATCGAATCAAGACTGGAGACGCGCACTCATGGGCATCAGCCGCCGGACCATCCTGAAATTGGCAGGCTTCACGCCATTGGCGAAAATTTCCGGGCTTTCCACTGCCCAGGCCCAGGATCGGCAGTTCCGCCATGCACTTACCCTGTTTGACGACATCAAGTACGGGCCGGATTTCAAGCAGTTTGACTATGTGAACCCGGCGGCGCCAAAGGGCGGCAGATTGAGGCTTTCCGCCGTGGGATCCTTCGACAGCTTGAATCCCTACACTTTCAAGGGAGACCCCGGCCCGGGGGTAACCAACGAAACGCTGCTCACATCGTCGCTTGATGAACCCTCAACGGAATACGGGCTGGTGGCGGAAAGTGTCTGGTTTCCCGAAGACTGGTCTTCGGTGGTTTACCGCCTGCGGCCCGAAGCGCGCTTCCATGACGGGCAACCCATGACTCCGGACGACGTGATCTGGAGCATGCAGGCATTGCGGGATGCGCATCCTTTCTACAACGCCTATTACAAGAACGTCGCGACGGTCGAAAAGACAGGCGATCACGAAGTGACATTCACCTTCTCGGAAAAAGGCAACCGCGAACTGCCCCTGATCACGGGTCAAATCCCGGTTCTTCCAAAGCATTGGTGGACGGGCAAGGATGCCAGCGGCAAGCAACGGAATATCCAGGAAACCACGATGGAAGTTCCGCTGGGTTCCGGACCCTACAAGGTTGCCGATGTGAAATCAGGCGCTTCGATTGTGCTGCGACGGGTTGAAGATTATTGGGGCAAAGACCTGCCGGTGAATGTCGGCCAGGATAATTTTAACGAGATTGAATACATCTATTTCCGCGACGCCAATGTGGTGCTGGAAGCCTTCAAGGGCGATCAATATGACTACCGGCTTGAAAACAGCTCAAAGGATTGGGCAACAGCCTATGATTTCCCGGCCCTCAAGGATGGTCGCTGCATAAAGGAAGAAATTACCCTCAAGCAAGTGGAGGGCATGCAGAGCTTTGTCCTCAACCTGCGCCGCGCAAAATTCCATGACGTCCGGGTCCGCAAAGCCTTGAATTATGCCTTTGACTTCGAATGGTCGAACACGAATTTGTTTTATGGCCAGTACAAGCGCTCACGGAGCTTCTTCAACAATTCTGAGATGGAAGCCAAGGGCCTGCCTTCACCGGAAGAACTGGCGCTCCTCGAGCCATTGAAAGACCAGTTGCCGGCGGAAGTGTTCACCACGGAATACAGCAATCCGGTGAGCAACAATTCCACCGAGCGGCGCAAGAATTTGCGCGAGGCTTCCAGGCTTCTGGCGGAAGCGGGATGGAATGTGACCCAGGACGGCAACAAATCCGTTTTGAAAAATGCCGCAGGCGAAAGACTGAACGTTGAGTTCCTGCTCGATTCTCCAACGTTCGAACGCATCACCCTGCCCTACAAGCAACAACTGGAATTGCTGGGCATCGGCGTCAGCATCAAGACGGTTGACGGGGCGCAGTATGAACGCCAGACGCAGACTTTTGACTATGACATTATCGTGGGGAACTGGGGGCAATCGCTGTCACCCGGCAATGAGCAGCGCGATTTCTGGGGATCAGCCTCCGCCGACGCCAAAGGCAGCCGCAATTTTGTGGGCATCAAGAACCCGGCCATCGACAAGCTTATTGATGCGGTCATTTTTTCAAAGGACCGGGCCGGACTGACCACGGCCTGCAAGGCGCTGGACCGGGCCTTGATCTGGAACCACTATGTGGTTCCGCATTGGTATGTTCCCTATGAACGCACGGCGCGCTGGGATCGTTTTGGAAAACCGGACAAATTGCCGGACTACTCCATCGGTTTTCCGACGATCTGGTGGTGGGACGAGGAAAGGGCAAAGAAAGCAGGGAAGGGATGAGGCTGCGCCTGCTTGGCATCGCCCTTTGCGCTGCACAGTTTCTTGCGCCTTCCAGCCACGCCGAGCCGAGGCACGGACTTTCGGTATTTGGCGATCTCAAATACCCGCCCAGCTTCAGCCATTTCGACTACGTGAACCCCGATGCTCCCAAGGGCGGGCGCGTGGCGCTGATCGGGCCAGTGGCAAATGACACGTTCGACAGCTTCAACGGCTACATCCTCAAGGGCGACGCGGCCCAGGGGCTGGCGCTGCTATTCGACACGCTCATGGCGCGGGCCATGGACGAGCCGGACGCGGTTTATGGACTGGTGGCGAAAACCGCCGATCTCGCGGCGGACCGCAAGAGCCTGGTATTTGAGCTGCGGCCGGAAGCGGAATTCGCCGATGGCACGGGGGTGACCGCCGAGAACGTCTGCGACAGCTTCCGCCTGCTCTCGACCCTTGGCCATGAGAATATCAGGCTCACGATAAAAGATGTCGAGGCTTGCGATGCGGTAGCACCGCATACGGTGCGCTACCGCTTCAAGAGTGCCGGCATCCGCGACCTGCCTCTGAGCATCGCGGCCCTGCCGATTTTCTCCAAGGCCTATTACGCCCAGCATGATTTCGCCAAGACCACCCTAGAGGCGCCGCTGGGCTCCGGGCCTTACAAGATCAAAAGCTACCGCACCGGTGAATATGTGGCTTACGAGCGGCGCGACAACTATTGGGCCAAGGATCTTCCGGTCAACCGCGGCCGCTTCAATTTCGACGAAGTGCGCTTTGATTATTTCCGGGAGCGCACGGCGGGTTTCGAAGCGCTCAAATCCGGCATCCTCGATCTTCGCGAGGAATACACCTCGCGCGATTGGGCGACGGCCTATGATTTCCCGGCGCTGAAGGATGGCCGTGTGAAGCAAACCACGCTGCCCGATGAAACACCATCGGGGGCGCAGGGCTATTTTTTCAACCTGCGGCGCGAGAAATTCCAGGACATAAGGGTGCGCCGGGCCTTCAATCTCGCCTTTGATTTTGAATGGACCAACAAGAATCTTTTCTACGGCCTCTATGAGCGCACCGCCAGCTTCTTTGAATCGTCACCGCTGAAAGCCGTTGGTGCCCCACCCGCCGATGAACTCGCTATCCTTGAACCGATGCGGGCCATGCTGCGGCCTGAGGTTTTTGCGGCCCCCGAATTGCCGCCGGTCAGCGATGGCTCGGGCCAGGACCGCAAGCTTTTGCGGCAGGCCTCGGACCTGCTTGATCAGGCGGGCTGGGCCAAAGACAATGACCTGCGCAAAAACGCCAAGGGCGAGATCCTGTCGGCTGAATTCCTCATCGAGAGCCCCATATTCGAACGCGTCCTCGGGCCTTATGTGAAGAACCTGAAGCTGCTCGGCATCGACGCCAGCATCCGGATTGTCGACGACGCGCAATACCAGTCGCGGCGCAAGAGCTTCAACTATGACATCCTCTCCAGCCGCTTTGGTTCCGATGTGACGCCGGGCACCGGGCTTCGGGTTTTCTTTGGAACCGCTTCCGCCGATGCGCCGGGGAGCTTCAACATATCCGGGGTCAAAAGTTCCGCCATCGACGCGCTGATCGAGAAAGCCATCGCCGCCAACAGCCGCGAGGAGCTTGATATCGCCGGCCGGGCGCTGGACCGGGTTCTCCGTGCCGAGCTTTTCTGGGTGCCCAACTGGCACAAGGCCAGCCACTGGATAGCCCATTGGGACCGTTACGGCTGGCCCTCCATAAAGCCCAAATATGACCGTGGCATTGTCGACACCTGGTGGTATGACACGGCTAAAGGAAACTGAATCTCACCATGGGCGCCTATATCCTCAAACGCATATTGCTGATGATCCCGACGCTGCTTGGGATCATGCTGATGACATTCACCGTCATTCAATTCGTTCCCGGCGGGCCGATTGAGCAGGTCATTGCAAAAATGCAGGGCACGGACACGGACGCCACGGCGCGGATCAGCGGCAATTCCGGCAACGAGGCGGGCGGCAACGAGCAATCGCAATTGGGCGTTGACAGCGGCATCAAGTACAAGGGGGCTCAGGGGCTGGACCCGGAATTCATAAAATCGCTGGAGAAGCAGTTCGGCTTCGACAAGCCGGTGCATGAACGCTTCCTGCTGATGATCGGCAACTACCTCACGTTTGATTTCGGCAGGAGCTATTTCCGCGACCGCGATGTTGTCGATCTGATGATCGAGAAAATGCCGGTGTCGATTTCGCTGGGACTGTGGCTGACGCTGATCACCTACCTTGTGTCCATCCCGCTTGGCATCCGCAAGGCGGTGCATGCGGGATCAAATTTCGACGTGTGGACTTCGGCTGTGATCATCGTGGGCTATGCCATTCCCAGCTTTATTCTCGCCATCCTGCTCATCGTTCTGTTTGCGGGCGGCAGCTATTACAGCTGGTTTCCGCTGCGCGGCTTGACCTCCGACAATTTTGACCAATTGAGCTTTTTTGGGAAAATCGCCGACTACGCGTGGCATATGGCGCTGCCGTTGTTTGCACTCGGCATCGGCGGCTTTGCCACCATGACACTGCTGACCAAGAATTCCTTCCTCGATGAAATCAAGAAGCAATATGTGGTGACGGCGCGGGCCAAGGGCCTGACCGAGCGCCAGGTGCTTTATGGCCATGTGTTCCGCAACGCCATGCTGCTGGTGATCTCCGGTTTTCCGGGGGCTTTTCTCGGGGCCTTCTTTGCCGGATCGCTGCTCATTGAAACCGTGTTCTCCCTCGATGGCCTTGGCTATCTCACCTACAAGGCAGCGCTTGACCGGGACTACCCCATCGTATTCGCCAATCTCTATATCTTCACTCTGGTGGGTCTTGTGGTGGCGCTGATCAGCGATCTCACCTACATGATGATCGATCCGCGCATCGATTTTGAATCGCGCGAGGTCTAGGCCATGGCGCTTTTTACCCTCAAGGGACTGAACAGGCGGCGCTGGGAATTGTTCAAGGCCAACCGACGGGGGCTTTGGTCCCTGTGGATTTTCGGGGCGCTGTTCCTCATGAGCGTGTTTGCGCCGATCATCGCCAATGACCGGCCCATGCTGGTGTCCTACAAGGGTGAATTGCTGTTTCCGACATTCGTCAATTATCCGGAATCAAAATTCGGCGGCTTCCTGGCGCGTACGGATTACCGCGACCCGGTGAATCAGGATGAGATCAATGCCAATGGCTGGATGATCTGGCCACCCATCCGCTATTCCTACAACACGGTCAACAATGAACTGCCGCGGCCCGCGCCTTCCACGCCCGCACCCAACCTCACGCGCGACGAGGCTTGCGGCAAATATCCGCTGGGGGCCACGGACCCCAATTGCACTTTCGGCAATCTGAACTGGCTGGGCACCGACGACCAGGGGCGCGATGTGGTGGCACGGCTCATCTACGGATTCCGGATTTCCGTGGCCTTTGGCCTGATCCTCACACTCCTCTCGTCGATCATCGGCGTGGCGGCGGGCGCGGTGCAGGGCTATTTTGGCGGCTGGACCGACCTGCTGTTCCAGCGCTTCATTGATATTTGGTCATCGATGCCGACGCTTTACCTGCTGATCATCCTGGCGGCGTTCATTACCCCGACATTCTGGCTGCTGCTGTTCATTCTCGTCATTTTCTCGTGGACGGGGCTGGTGGGCGTGGTGCGGGCGGAATTCCTGCGGGCCCGCAATCTGGAATATGTGCGCGCGGCGCGGGCCCTGGGGCTGAGCAATACAAAAATCATGTTCAAACACCTTCTGCCAAACGCGCTGATTTCAACGGTAACCTTCATGCCCTTCATTCTCTCCGGTTCGGTAACCACACTGACAGCCCTTGATTTTCTCGGGTTCGGACTGCCGCCGGGCTCACCTTCGCTGGGTGAATTGCTGGCCCAGGGCAAGGCAAACCTGCAGGCGCCATGGCTGGGCTTCACCGGCTTCTTCGTGGTTTCCATCATGCTGACGCTGCTGGTGTTCATCGGCGAGGGCGTCAGGGATGCGCTTGATCCGCGAAAGACCTTCGCATGAGCGGGGTTTTGCTTGAGGTCAAAGACCTGTCCGTTGCCTTCCGCCAGGGCGGGAAGGCCACGCTGGCGGTTGACCATGTTTCTTTCTCGCTGAAGAAAGGCGAGACGCTGGCGCTTGTGGGTGAATCAGGGTCGGGCAAGTCGGTTTCCGCACTTTCCATTCTCAAGCTTCTGCCCTATCCGGCGGCGGAGCACCCTTCGGGTTCCGTGAAGTTCAACGGCCAGGAGTTGCTGGATGCGGATGAGCGCGACCTTCGCAAGGTGCGCGGCAACGACATCACCATGATTTTCCAGGAACCAATGACCTCGCTCAACCCACTGCATTCGGTGGAAAAGCAGATCGGCGAAATCCTGGACCTGCACCAGGGCCTGAGCGGAGCTCAGGCGCGGGAGCGGATCATTAGCCTGCTCACCAAGGTGGGCATCCGTGATCCCGAAACACGGCTGCAGGACTACCCGCATCAATTGTCCGGCGGCCAGCGGCAGCGCGTGATGATTGCCATGGCGCTTGCCAATAATCCTGATCTGCTGATTGCGGATGAGCCCACTACGGCGCTTGACGTGACGGTGCAAGCGCAAATTCTGAAATTGCTGAAAGAACTTCAAGCCGAATATGGCATGGCGCTGCTGCTGATTACCCATGATCTTGGAATCGTGCGCCACATGGCGGATACGATTTGCGTGATGCAGCAGGGCAAGGTGGTTGAAGCGGGCGATGCCAAGACAGTGTTTGCCAAGCCACAACACGCATATACCAAGATGCTGCTGTCGGCGGAACCCAAGGGCAAGCCGCCGAAATCTGATACAAGTGCTGCCGTTGTGGTTGAAACGAAAAACCTGAAGGTGTGGTTTCCCATCAAGCGCGGGTTTTTCCGCAGCACCGTTGGCCATATCAAGGCTGTTGACGGGCTTGATACGCTGGTGCGCGCCGGGCAAACTTTGGGTGTGGTTGGTGAATCGGGGTCTGGAAAAACCACGCTCGGGCTTGCCATCCTGCGGCTGATTTCCTCGGAAGGGGAGATTTCATTCCAGGGGCAGCGCATTGACGAGTTCAGCTTCAATGACATGCGGCCTTTGCGCAAGGACATGCAGATTGTTTTCCAGGACCCCTTCGGTTCCCTGTCGCCGCGGCTTTCCGTTCTCCAAATCGTCGAAGAGGGATTGCTCGTGCAGGGCAAACGGGGCAATGCGGAAGAGCGCCGCGAGCATGTTTCGCAGGCGCTTACTGAAGTGGGGCTCGATCCCACGACGATGGATCGCTACCCGCATGAGTTTTCCGGCGGGCAGCGGCAGCGCATTGCCATTGCCCGGGCCCTGGCGCTCGATCCCAAGTTCATCATGCTGGATGAACCCACCTCGGCGCTGGACATGTCAGTGCAGGCGCAGATTGTCGATCTGCTGCGGGCCCTGCAGACCAGGCACAATCTCAGCTATCTCTTCATCAGCCATGATCTCAAGGTGGTGCGCGCCCTGGCAAATGATGTCGTCGTTATGCGCAATGGAATTGCGGTTGAACATGGGCCTGCTGCGCAGATTTTCGAGAACCCGCAGACGGATTATACCAAGGCGCTGCTTGCGGCTTCGCTCAATCTCCGGGTGGTTACGGGAAACAGTGTGAAACAATAATGGCTTTTCTTTTTGTAACGCCGACATGGCCCACCGCCCTTTGGAAGGCCGCCATGAACAAGGTGGCGCCAAAGCTTGACGTGCGGATTTGGCCCGATGGTTTGGGACGGGTTGAGGACATTGAATATACGGCGGCTTGGCTTCCGCCAGCCAATGTTCTGAAAGGCCTGCCCAACCTCAAGGTGATTTTTTCGCTGGGGGCCGGAGTTGACGCCATTCTGAAGGACCCTACGCTTCCCGCCGGAATTCCCATTGTGCGGGTGAATGATGATGACCTCACCAAGCGCATGACGGAATACATTGTGTTGCACGTGCTTTTGCATCACCGGCAGCAGAGGCGCATTGACGCCAACCAGAAGCAGAAGATCTGGGACAGCTTTCCAACCCATGCTGCCTCGGCGCTTTCAGTGGGCATCATGGGGCTGGGCGTCATGGGGCAGGACTCAGCTTTGCGCCTGCGCGACCTGGGCTTTCGCGTGGCAGGCTGGAGCCGCAGCCGGAAAGCCATTCCGGGGGTTGATTGCTTTGCCGGGCCTTCCGAATTTGATGCATTCCTGGGGCGCAGCGATATCCTGATATCGCTCCTTCCGGCGACAGCGGAAACAGATGGCATCATCAACCGCGGCACCATCCAGAAGCTGTCCCGTAAGGGCCCCTTTGTGGCGCCTATCATCATCAATGCGGGCCGTGGGCGCCAGCAGGTGGCCAGCGATATTCTGGAATGCCTTGATTCAGGCGAGCTTTATGCGGCGACGCTTGACGTGTTCGCGGTGGAGCCCCTGCCCGCCGATGATCCCCTATGGAGCCATCCGCGCGTGACCATCACGCCGCATATTGCGGCGGATTCCGACCCGGAAGTGATCTGCGCCTATGTGGCGGCGCAGATTGAACGGCACCAGAATGGATTGCCCTTGATCAATCTGGTGGACGTCAAGCGCGGCTACTAGAAACGCCTGAAGCTGGTGACCGGCCCATAGGTGCCGGCGATGCGGGCCACCGCTTCAGACAAGGGCTCCTTCACGGTCATCATGTGGTGGCCATTGGCGTGGAGGAGGGTTTTCTGGTCGGCCATGATTCCCACATGGCCTCTCCAGAAAACCAGATCGCCGCGGCGCAGGCCATCGAGATCGTTGATCAGCAGGCTTTGGCCCAATTGGGTTTCCTGCATGTCGGTATCACGCGGCGAGAAAATCCCACAGGCTTCCAGGGAGGTTTGCACCAGGCCGGAACAATCCAGTCCTTGCGAGGTTTTGCCGCCCCAGTAATAGGGCACGTCGAGAAATTTTTCCGCCACGCCGACAAAGTCTGTTTCTGTTTCACTAAGGGGACGGACGTGTTTCGTAAAAACAAATTTTCCGTTTGAGAGCTTTGAAAATTTCTCGCCGCTTTCAACAATCTCAAGCCGGGCATTCATCGGCAGGCTGACGGGGGGCTGTGATTTTATATCCGGCAGCGGATACAAAAAGGTGGTGGGCACAGAAACCCGATGGGTGGGGTTGGTCAGTTCCTTCGAGACAGCAGCTTTGGCGAGGTACCCTACATAGCTATCGCGCTTGAGTTGGCCCCACACCCAGTCACCGGCGACCTCGAAGGCTACAAGCCTTTCGCCGAGAAGGGCCTGGGTGGTTTGCACGGCCGTCACGGAGGCCTCCCGATGCAGGGTTGCAACGGGCACGACCACTTCCATGGCCACGCCTTCAACAAATTTTTTGGCATCGACGCGGCCCTGCAATTTCGCATCGGCAAGGTCGGGGCGAAAGGCATGCAGCCGGGAATCGAGATCGGCCATCACAGGTTTTTCGAGTTCTTGCCGATCAGGTCGGCCAGCCGGTCCAGGTACAAAGCGCCCTTTACGGTGCGCTGGACCAGGACATTGCGCCGGTCGGCGGTGTCGCGGCGGCGCGCCACGAGATCAAGCTTGCCCATGGAATCCAAGGCCCGCGTGACCACGGGCTTTGAGACGTGAAGTTTTTTGGCGAGATCGCGGATCGTGTGGGGCGGGGCTTCCATGTAGACGGTCAGCAGGATGCTCACCTGCCGCGTCGAAAGATCGGCCTCAGCGCCATGCACCTGGGCAAGGCAGACATCGTGCCAAAGTTTGAGGGCCTGCGCGGTTCCCAGCGGAATTGACATGTTGCGATTCGGCAATCGTTACGGATGCGTTTCATTCTCCCGCATTGGACAAAAAGGTGCAAGCCTATTTCTTGTAACGCTCGGAAATCAATGAAAACAGCGCCCTGATGCCTTGCGCTTCACCGCCTTTGGGAAAGCCCGGCTTGGCGGTCGGGGTCCAGCCATAGATATCGAGGTGCAGGTAGGACTTGGCATTTTCCACGAAGCGCTTGAGGAAAAGGGCCGCCGTTATGGAGCCGGCAAAGCTTGTGTCGGCACTGTTGTTCATATCGGCCACGGGTGATTCAAACAGGGCATAATAGGGCTCCCAGAACGGCATGCGCCAGAGAGGATCCTTCTGTCCTTCAGCGTGCCTGGCAACGTCGCCGGCGAGCTTTTCATCATTGGTATAGAACGGCGGAAGATCGGGCCCCAGGGCAACACGGGCGGAGCCCGTGAGGGTTGCCATGTCAATCAGGAGATCGGGGGTTTCCTCGTCGGCCAGCGCCAAGGCATCGCCAAGAATCAGGCGGCCTTCCGCATCGGTGTTGCCGACCTCCACAGTCAGGCCTTTGCGGCTTTTCAGGATATCGCCGGGGCGAAAAGCATTTCCGGCAATGGAATTTTCAACGGCCGGGATGAGCACGCGCAAGCGCACGGGAAGCCTGGCATCCATGATCATCTGGGCGAGGCCCAGCACATTGGCGGCACCGCCCATGTCCTTTTTCATGAGGGCCATGCCGGAGGCAGGCTTGATATCAAGGCCGCCGGTGTCGAAGCACACGCCCTTGCCGACGAGCGTTACCTTGGGCGCCCGCGGTGAGCCCCAGGAAAAATCGATGAGTCGGGGCTGGCGGGGGCTGGCCTTGCCGACTTCATAAATCATCGGGAAGCCCCGCTTCAGGGCCTCACCCTTTACGACGCCGAGTTTTGCCTTGTAGTGCGACGCGACTTTGCGGGCGACGGCTTCCAGCTCGTCGGGGCCAAAATCATTGGATGGCGTGTTGATGAGATCGCGCACCAGGTAAGTAGCGTTCGCAAGCCGCACAACGCCTTCGTAATCAACATGGGAAGAGCACACGAGGCCGGGAAATTTTTTGGCGTTCGCCTTGTAGCGATCAAAAGCATAGGCCTCGAGGCACCAGGCCAATTCAGCAAACCCAGGGGACTCGGATTTTGCGCTTTTGAAGGCGTAGGAGCCGGGCGGCAGTTGTCTATACAGGCGTGCCAAACGGAAACCATCATCTCCTGGATTGGAGCCCAGGATAACTTCTGCAACGGCGCCCTTTCCATCTGGAATTTGCAGGCAGGTTCCGGGACTGCCGGTGAAATTCTGCGCCCCGGCCCAGGCCTGCGCCACGGGGGAAAGCTGATCCCGGATTTTTGGCCATGTTGCCGCCGTCACGACCTGGATTTTAATGGCCTTGCCGCCGCCGGCCTTCAGCAGAATTTTTCGGGCATCCATCAACACACCTTCTTTCGTTCGCAATCCTGGCCTCACGCCATATATGGTTAATCGTTTATTGACACCTGCATACCATGATCAGGCTTCTTCATTTTCGCAATATGCATGATTCTATTGGGGTTTGGGTGATGGTGTCGGTCAATACTGGAAATTTGCGCAGGATTACACTGCCCCTGCTCCTTGTGGTCTCAGCTTTTGCAATTTCAGCCTGCCAGAACAAGTCGGCCAGCCTGGAAAATCTTGACGGCTTAAATACCGCCAGCACAGCACCTGCTTCCTTCAAAAAGACGGCCGAACTGGGCACCCGCTGGCAAGCTGACCAAAAGAACATCGAGCTTGGCCTGGCCTATGCCGACGGGCTGGACAAGCTTGGCCAGACGGACCAGCAAATGCAGGTTCTTGCCGCCCTCTCGGAACAAAACCCCGAGAACACAAACATCAAAGTTCTTTTCGGCAAGAAGCTCCTTGCCTCGGGACGGTCGCAACAAGCCATTCCGGTTCTCAAGGCAGTGGCCGACAGCGGAACCGGTGATTGGCGCATTTTCTCGGCGCTGGGTTCGGCCTACGACCAGCAAGGCCAATATGGCACGGCGCGCGAAACCTACCAGAAGGCCCTGGCGCTTCAGCCCAACCAAATCTCCGTTCTCAACAATATGGGCATGTCGCACGCGCTTGAGGGCAACCTCAAAGAGGCAGAGGAAACGCTGCGCAGCGCCATGGCCTTGCCGGAGGGCAAATCGTTGCCGAGACTTCGGCAGAATCTGGCCCTGGTCGTTGGCCTTCAGGGGCGCTTTGAGGAGTCCCGGCAAATTGCCAGTGAAGACCTCCCACCCGACGAGGTTGAGGCAAACATGGCCTATTTGCAAAAGATGCTGTCCCAGCCCAATACATGGCAACAGCTTTCAGGCGATACACAGGGCTAAACACCGATAATCAGGCCAATAGAAAAAGGCGCGAAAACCATTCGCGCCTTTTGGCATTTTGAGCCTGTTTTATTACTGGATCTTCATGACCAGGATGACCGATGGCCCAAGGATGATCACGAAGATAACCGGCAGGAAGAACAGAATCATGGGCACGGTCAGCTTAGGGGGAAGCGCCGCAGCCTTCCGTTCAGCTTCCTGCATGCGCGCATCGCGGTTTTCCTGGGCCAGAACACGGAGGGCCGTCCCCAACGGCGTACCATAGCGTTCCGACTGGATAAGGCTTGTCACGACCGATTTGACAGTGGGCAGGCCGGTACGCTTGCCTAAATTCTCAAAAGCCTTGCGGCGATCCTGCAGATAGGAAAGTTCGGCCACTGTCAGGGTAAGCTCTTCAGCCAAAGCCACCGAGCTGCTGCCGATTTCGCGGGCCACGCGCTGCATGGCGGGTTCGATGGCCATGCCGGATTCCACGCAAATCAGCAAAAGATCGAGCGCATCCGACCAGGCTTTCTTGATTGAATCCTGCCGTCGTGTCTTGAGATTCTTAAGAATAATGCTGGGCAAGTAAAAACCAAACACAAGACCGACAGCCGTCGCGACCAAGCGCATTTGAGGCGGAATGCGGTCGGCAAAGACCGTCGACGAATAGATAAACACGACCGCAGCGACAATGATTGGCGTGATCAGGCGGAATGCAAGGAACGTAATAAGCTGGCGTTCGCTTCTCATGCCGGCCTGGCGCAGCGCCTCGCGCGACGCTTCGGCCTCAAACACGCTGCGCAAATTGAGGGATTCAACGATTTGCGACACCAGACTGCGCTTTGGCTTTTCCCTCAGCCTTGCCTCGCCGCCAATCAGCTGGGCTTTTTGCTGGGCGCGCAACCGGTCGCGCTCCAGGGAAACCCCCTTGATGCGCGCGTTGAGCTTGTCGCCTTCAAAGTAGGGCGCGGCAATCGTCAGCACGGTTCCAAAGGCGGCAAAACCAACCAGCGCCGTGATGAGCACTTCAATTTCGAGGAGGTTTTCGACAAAGGTCAACATTTTTCCCGGTACCTGGCCCTAGATTTCGAAATTGATCATTTTGCGCATAACCAGAATGCCTGTCGTCATCCACACGGCGCAGGTGCCCAGCATGATGTTCCCAACCGTTGTATACAACAATGGATTCAAATACTCGGGATTCAATACCGAGAGGGCGGCCATGATGATAAACGGAAGCGAACCAATGATCGCAGCCGAAGACTTGGCTTCCTGGCTCATGGACCTGATTTTTGCCTTCATTTTTTTGCGGTCGCGCAGCACTTTGGACAGGTTGTTCAAAGCTTCCGAAAGATTGCCGCCCGTCTTTGCCTGAATTGCCATCACAATCGCAAGGAAGTTGACTTCCGCCAAAGGTATCCGTTCAACCATGCGCTCAATGCCCTGGTCCACGGAAATGCCGATGCGCTGGCCTTCCACAACTTCATTGAATTCCGGCCCCACCGGCGGGCCCGATTCATTCGCGATAATCTTCATCGCGTCAGTGACCGGCAGGCCTGATTTCAGCCCACGGACCATAACGTCGATGGCGTCGGCGAAGTCATTGAGAAAAACATTCTGCCGGCGAGTGCGCAGGAACTTGATAAACCACCGGGGCAAACCCAGAAAGCCCACAATTCCGCAGCCCACGCAAACGTACCATGGCAAGGCAAAGACGAAAGGCACAATAGCCATGATGATTCCCAGAACAAGCGACCACAGCCAGAACATGCGAATCGAGAGATCAATTCCTGCCTGCGCGATAAGCGTGCGCAAATTGAGCTTTTTCTTGCGCTGCTTTTCGCGTTCGCCAAGAGCGTTAAGCGATTCCTGAATCTGCTTCCGCCGCGTATCCTTCGGATCTTCCATCAGGCGCGAGCGCAGCGTTTGCCTGGCCGGCATTTTCGTTGACGACGTGACTGCCTGAATGCGCTTTGAAGCCGATGAATTGGCAAAAAGCGGAAAGAATATCGCAAGGGCCATGCCGCCTACGGCAATGGCCACCATGAACACAAAAGCGATTTGTGAAAGATCTTGGCCGAACATAGCAGCATTTATCCTTTAATACCTTGCGCAATGCACGACGCAGCGCAACCTCTACAAACTACCTAGTCCTGCTCGTTGCGCGCTTCGGCTTTTTCCAGTGCCTCAGCCAGGCGCCTCTCCTCGTTGTAGTAACGGGCCCGGTCCCAGAAATGCGGCCTTGCAATACCGGTCGAGCGGTGCCGGCCGATGATCTTGCCGTTGGCATCCTCGCCAACAATTTCATAGACAAACAGATCCTGGGTGATGATGACATCGCCTTCCATGCCGACAACTTCGGTGATGTGGGTTATGCGGCGGGAGCCGTCACGCAGGCGGGCTGCCTGAACAATAACATCAATCGAGCCGCAGACCATCTCCTTGATCGTCTTCGACGGAAGCGAGAAGCCGCCCATGGTGATCATCGACTCCAGCCGCGACAGCGCTTCGCGCGGGCTGTTGGCGTGGAGCGTTCCCATGGAGCCGTCATGACCGGTGTTCATGGCCTGCAGGAGGTCAAAGGCCTCCGGGCCGCGGACTTCGCCGACGATGATTCTTTCAGGGCGCATACGCAAGCAGTTCTTCACGAGATCACGCATGGTGATCGAGCCTTCGCCTTCCAAATTTGGCGGGCGCGTTTCGAGGCGCACCACATGGGGCTGCTGCAGCTGAAGTTCGGCCGCGTCTTCGCAGGTGATGATGCGTTCGTCGTGGTCAATATGGCCGGTCAGGCAGTTCAGAAGCGTGGTCTTTCCCGAACCCGTACCTCCGGAAATCAGCACGTTGCAGCGCACCCGGCCAATGATTTCCAGGATCGAAGCGCCTTCCGGCGTTATCGACTTGAACTTCACCAGGTCGGTAAGCTTCAGACGGTCCTTTTTGAATTTACGAATCGTGAGCGCCGGGCCGTCGATGGCCAGCGGGCCGACGATGACGTTGACACGGGAGCCGTCAGGCAAACGGGCGTCGCATATGGGGCTTGCTTCATCGACGCGGCGGCCAATCTGGCTCACGATCCGCTGGCAGATGTTCAAGAGCTGGCCGTTGTCGCGGAAGCGCACGCCTGTTTGCTGCATCTTGCCGGCGACTTCGATGAAGGTCGTGTTTGCGCCGTTCACCATGATATCCGAGATGTCATCCCGGGCCAGAAGCGGCTCCAACGGCCCATAGCCCAGGACGTCATTGCAAATGTCTTCAAGCAGCTCTTCCTGCTCGGCGATGGACATCACCACGTCCTTAAGCGTGATGATCTCGTTTACGATGTCACGAATCTCGTCACGCGCCGCGTCACGATCAAGCTGGCCCAACTGAGTAAGATCAATCGCGTCAATCAGCGCGTTGAATATCGTGCTCTTGATGTCATAGTACGATTCAGATTTCCGGGCCGTCAAACTGGATTCGGATTTCGGAGCCTTGGGCGTGGCCGGTTCAATAGTTTTTGATCCGGGGCGCGCCGCCTGCCCGCTAAACTGCGGGCCGGCTGCCGGAATGCCCAAGTCAGGAATGTGGCCAGGGGCGGCTCCGCCGGCGAAGGCGTCGCCGTTCGGCGCGATGGTCTGCGGAGCCGGCAATACGGGCTTTTGCTGAGCGCCTACATCACTTCTCTTACCAAACATTATTTCTTCCTCAGCAACGGAAATTTCTGAAACAGCGACGACCGTCCGGATTTAGCGGCTTTCCCAGGTATTTCCGTGCCTGCAATAACCTGCGCGAACGACGTCAGGAGCTCGGCGGTTTTGGATTTTGGCGCCACTTCAAATATCATTTGGCCATTGCTTTGCGCCGTTCCAAAAGATTGCGGGTCGTGCGGAATGATGAACGACGGCGCAATGCCGACGGCCTTGGCAAAATCGGCGGCGGGAATTTCCGGGCGCTTTGGCACGCCAACCTGGTTCAGGATCAGGCGCGGCGGCTTGTCGTTCGGGCGCGACGCCTTGAGAAGGTCAATGAGGTTCTTGGTGTTCCGCAAACTCGCAAGTTCCGGCGTTGAGGTGATCACGACCTCGTCGGCATTCAGCAAGGTGTGCTTGATCCACGGAGCCCACATGTTTGGAACATCGACCACAACGCACGGCACGCTGTGGCGCACGACGCCAAGAATTGTCTCTATGGCGCCTGCTTCAATCGTGGTGTCCCTGTCGACGCCGCCCGGGCCGCTCAAAAGGCTGAGCTTGTCGCCCAGCTTTGTAAGCATGCGATCAAGCAGCGTGGCATCCACACGATCAGGCTGGCCGAGCGCATCAAGGATGCCGCCCGTGGAATCCTGGTTGAAGTTCAATCCGGCCGTGCCAAAGGCCAGGTCGAGATCGGTGATGACCGTTTCAAGCCCATGATTCTTCGACAGGGCCCAGGCAATGTTGTGGGCCATGGAACTTGAACCCACGCCGCCCTTCGCGCCCACGAAGGCCACGATGCGGCCCAGCGGCTCCGACTTCGGATCCTGATAGAGCGATGAAATCGTTTCGATGATTTGCATTTGACCCAGGGGAGCCACGAGATATTCGCTGACGCCTTGGCGCACCAATTCCCTGTAGAGAATGACGTCATTCAAGTGCCCGACCACAATAACCTTGGTTGTCGGCTGGCAAACCTGGGCCAGCTGCCCAAGCTCCGCCAGAATCCCGTCGCGTGAACTATGCGATTCCACGACCAGAACATTCGGTGTCGGCTGCGTCTGATAGACCTGAACGGCGGCCAGAATGCCGCCGAGCTGAATTGTGACATGGGCCTTGGACATGCGCCGGTCCATGGCCGCGGCCTGCAGCGTTTCAGCGGTTTGCTGATTGTCGCAAAAAGTGTGAATGTTAACGCGCGGCACCAAAGCCACCGGAAATTCACCATCCTGTGGCAGTGCGTTACTTTGGGCAGTGGCGTTGATCATTTTTTTGACCTGTTCTCAAACTTTTAAGGCGTCGCATTTGTCTGTCGTGGAAGATCGAAACCGGTTGTTTAGGGTGAGGCTGGCGCTGAACCAGTAGCTGCAGCCGCCGTCATGGTGGCCGCAACTCCCGGCGTTCGCGTGGCGGCGAGTGCCGGAGTTGTCGGGCGAGGCACGACAAAATCATTGGGATTTACGGCCATAGCGGCAATGTTGTTTTGCGTTGAACAGCCGAAGTTCGGATAGGGCACATTGCGCGAGGTGCTGGCCATATCCTCCGACCAGTCGCCGCACTCCTTAGTTACAGCGACGCTACGGGTATAGGAAAGCTGCACGGATCCCTTGGACGATCCGGGATAGGTTTTTTGCACTATCATGCCTGGCGAAATGCCGTTTTGGACAAGCACCTGATAGACTTGCCTTGCCACTTTGCCAGACGCACCGCCGGCCGAAGGGCGAAGGACGGTAATCTTGGAAGAGCCGGAACCGCTGGCTGAACGCGAGAATCCGGAAATCGCATTGATCTGAGAAGGCTGCAAATTTCCATGCCGCGATGAAATTTCCATTCTCACCGGCCCGCGCTTGACCTCAATTGGAAACCTTTCGTAATGAGCCACTGGCACATACGTGTCGTCAAGCGCTAGCTCGCCACTGCTGCATCCGGCCAGCGCCGTTGACATTGCGAAAAACAGGATGACGCTCATCTTTGAAGCGGCAGGCATGGGAAGATACTTGTACATGATAGTCTCCGCTTACACTTATTCTACAATGAAACCGACATTGCCGTGATAAACACCATCCGGATTTTGCCCCGACGTGCCGTAGACCTTGTTCAAACGGCCAAGCAGTATTGTCTGACGGTCGGTTGCCGTGTTGTAATGTTCGTCCGGCGCAGATAGCTGCTTCTCGGCAACGGAACCCACGAGATAGGGCGTCACAATGACAACAAGCTCGGTTTGCTCCTGCTTGTAGTCACGGCTGCGAAACAGCGCGCCAAGGACAGGAAGTTTTGTCAGTCCGGGCGTGGCTTCCAGGTTTTGGCGCGTCGTGTCCTTGATAAGTCCCGCCATCATCATTGACCCGCCGCTGGGCAGTTCAATAACGGTCTCGGAGCTGCGCGTTACGAAACTTGTATTGTCGTCTATCTCAGGGCCAATTTCGCTTACCTCACTCCTGATTTTGAGATTGATGCGCCCTTCAGACAGCACAACCGGGGTGAAATCCAAAGATACACCGAAGTTCTTGTAGTTTATTTCGCAGACCCGTATCCCGCCGTCGTTGGTGCAAACCGGAATGGGAACCTCGCCACCGGCATGAAACTTGGCAGGCTGGCCGGAAACTGCGGTTAAATTCGGCTCCGCAAGGGTTTTCAGAACGCCATCACTTTCCATGGCACGAATCACGGCCGACAGGCTGGTTGAGCCATCAGTATATACGGCCTTTGCACCGGTCGCGCCGGCGAGTGGGCCGATGCTAGCGAGATTGAACGCAAATTTTCCAGCAGCAAAGAGCGCCTGTAAATTGACTCCGAATTGCTTGAGCACCTCGCGCTGCACTTCAACAACACGGACTTTCAGCATCACCTGGTCTTCGCCGGCAATCTTGATTGTATTGACGAAGCCAGTGCCGGTGGCTTTGTCCACCTCGCGAGTCAGAAATTTTGTCGCAATGTCTTCGGCGAACTTTGCTTCTGCCGCATTGGGAGCCGTGCCGCCCAGGACAACACTGTTGTTGACCGTATCGACGGTAATCTTCGTGCCAGGAATGCTTCTTTGCAAGAGGTTCCGCAGGGCTGTCACATCGATGGCGACTTCCAGGTCAAGGTTGAGAATCTGCTGCCCATTCTTGTCAAAAAAGAAAATATTGGTCTGCCCGATGGTCCGGGCGAACAAATACGCGGTGTTTTTTGAGCGAACCACGGCATCGACAATTTCCGGATTGCCCACGATGACATCGTGAGCCTCAGCCGGAAGCCGAATGACAATGGATTTGTTCAAGCCAATGCGCACGAAGTGCCCATCGCTTTCCGCAGCACTCTGAATGTTCTCCAGGTCGCTGGCCGCCGCAGCTTTTTGCAGCAGCACTCCGGCAACCGGCATCGCCACCAGCGAGCTCAAAAGGAGCGCCGCCATCTTGAGGCGCACGCGATTGGATTTGAGCGCCGGTGAATTTTGAGTTTTTAACAACATGACCTGATGCCTCAACGAGTAGTCGAATAGGTTTCAATGCCGTAACGCACGAAGAGCGTGTCGCCACCGCCGGATTTTTTCCGGCCCGAGTACTTATCGGAAAGTTTCGGGCCTTCTTTTTCCATATCCTTGCCGTCATTTTCGGCAATCGAGCGCAATGCCAGCGAAAGCTCGCCGGCAGACTCAATCATCGCAATAATCTCGGATTGGCGCGGATCCAGCTCGAGGGTGGCGGTCTTGCCCTCTGCGACGGTTACAGATTCTCCGTCCTTGTCCTGCCGATAGGTTTGATTGATGGCGAGAACGCGCACGTTTGAAAGAACGATTTCACTGTTGACAATCTTGTCCGTGCCCTGCGGGTTATCCAGCTTCCTGGTGAGGATGACGTCAACGCGGTCATTCGGAAGAATGAAGCCGCCGGCGCCGGAATGCTCGGAGACAGCAACCGAGATCGCTCTCATTCCCTTGGGCAAGATGGCGCTCATGAATCCCGATTGGCCAGGCAGGACAAGCTTCTTTTCAAGGATTGTTTCGCCTTCAAAGATCGCGAGCCTCGCCCTTGCGGTGAGATACGCTTCCCTGGCATCGGGCTTTTCGTCCCGGGTGATCATGAATTCCGTGACATTTTCCACCGGCCAGGGCTTCCAGGCCGTTGAACCATCAACGAAACGCTCACCCATGTTGATATCTTTCAAGGCTGTCAGAACATCGACAGTTTTGACCTTGTTGATTTCGACAATTTCCTTCTCCGGCTTCTGGCCGATGAAGCCTTTTGCCAGGAGGCCGGCCATGATGGCTGAACCGAAAGCCAGACCGAATATGACAATGCGCATTTTACTCATTTCGTACCCTTACCTCGCGCCCCTGGCGCCAATTGGAATTCAGACTTTCGGACGGAATGGTCAAATTTAGGTTAATGACCGGCAGATTGTTGTTGCTCCATTAACCGGATGCCACCATCCACCAGCTTTCGGGAAACGCCAGAATGGCTCCTATTGCGAAGGCGTAGCCATAAGGAACGTTTGGTTTCAGGCGGGAAAATTTCTTTGCCCAGGAAACATCATGGATGTCCCAACTCATGGAAATGACGGACCACACGCCAATGCAAAGCGCCAAGGCGCCTCCGGCGATGACCGTAAAGGCCAAAAACGGCAAAGCTTGCGTACTGCCAAACCAAATTCCAGCCGCGGCCATCAGCTTGGCGTCACCGCCACCAAAAAGGCCGGCGGAAAAAAGCGCGAAGCCCACAACAAGAAGAATAACCGCAGTCAGCACATGGAGGCCGAAGACAGCAAGCGGCATGCCCGTAGCCCAAGCCAGCGGGAAGAACGCCGCAAAAATTGTGAGAGTCAGCCAATTGGGAATGCGAAGCGACAAGGCGTCACCCGCACCGGCGATGATCATGAGAAATGGAAAAATCGAGATCGAAAGAAAGTGTATCATGAGTTCCCAAGATGTTGCCGCGCAATTGGAATCACGCGCTCGCTGCAATCATCACATGCCCGGCGTAAAGACAGAGTTAACCTTGTCAAATGCTTGCATAAAAAAGAACCACCGGGACGAGCCCAGTGGTTCCATTCTCAAACAATATCTACAAAGCCGCCTTTTGCGGCCCTGAAATATTGGTCTATTACATGCTGTCCAGACCGGACGAGAGCTTGCCGAACACGCCCGAAACAGCGGTCGCCAAGATCGGCATTACGATCACGAGCATCAAGCCCATGGCAGCGGCAATGAGGCCATACTCAATAGCCGTCGCGCCGGATTCGTCGTTGATGAACTTCTTCATTTAAATCTCCAAGATTACTCTACAGCACCTGGCTCCTCATATGACGGTGCTTCATGCGCCGTATCCGTGAACCATGCAGCGACCATAACCGCCACCCGTTAATGCCAAGTAAATCCCCTCTATTGAATGAATAATCGTGGTATCTTATGGCAATTTTGGTTATCAATTCAATGTATTATTCAGTAATATTTTATGCTTATGAATATATATTGGTAAATCAGTTATTATTATTTAGTATATATTTTGTTTTCTATTCATAAATCAGATTATAACTGGAAATTTTTGAGATACCTCATAGCTTATGCGAGAAATTCATTCAAAACCTGTGTATGTAATATTGAATCAACTGTGCGATGGATTTCATGCCCATTGGCGAACCGGAGCCATTATTGGTTCAAATTGGCGACTACTTTACCCAAGGTGCTCACAAATTCCGTGTTTCCCGATTTCGTAACAGAAGATTCACCATTCACGTGCACATTGGAAGGCCATTGCAAGGCAACCGATGGACAGCCATTAAGGAAATTTGTGACATGCTGAAACTATTGCGCGTAACTTCAAGTGCCCTGGCGCTGGCATTCCTTCATACTTCTGCGTCCTTTGCCGCCCAAGAGCTTGTTATTGAGACTGACCGGACCCAATTGATCACCATTTCGGGAAATCCCGGCACTGTTGTCATTGGCAACCCAAGCATTGCGGATGTGACGGTTCATGGAAACAAGATATTTGTCCATGGCCGCGCTTATGGCTCAACAAATCTGATCATACTTGACGAGAACGGCAACCAGCTTTCAGCGCTTGAAATCACCGTGCGACTCGGCGGCCAGAACAATTTACTGGTTTACAAGGCCGGGGCGCGCTTTTCATATGTATGCGCGCCTGCCTGCGAAGGAACCCTGCAATCAGGCGACTCGGCTGATTTCTTCGGCGATATTTCAAAAATGGACGCAAAGAAGGCAGGATTGGCAACAGGCAAGGCCAGCATCGAACAGGAAGCAGCTCCAGCCGCCCAATAGGGTGAACATAGTTAACTCCATCCAGGGCCTTGCAACAGCAGGGCCTTTTTTATTCAGAGCGAGGCCTAAAGGCAAAACTTGCTACAATTTGAATGAATTCTTTCAGTTGGCGGAAATGGCTTGTTGATAAGAATCCATAATATGGAAGCGGATATGGCTCTGTCTATCCACGGGCCGCTTCACTACGGGAGATTGCTATGCGGGCTTTTCTAAACAGGTTCCGTCCAAAGTTCGTGCGCCGGATGATCAAGTCCGAAAATGGGGCCACCGCGGTCGAATTTTCGCTGGTTGCTTTTCCGTTCTTCTTTGTCATGGGCTGCATTTGCGAAACGGGGCTCATGCTTTTTACCGAGTATTCCATACAGGCCGGGGTCCAGGACGCAGCCCGGCAAATCAGGACCGGGCAGGCGCAAAACTCAAGCTTGAGCGCTGCAAATTTCAAGTCAAAGATCTGCGAGATCACCGGCATCGTCATTGATTGCGAAAGCAAACTCACTGTTTATGTAAGACCCGCGGCCTCGTTTTCAGCGCTGGCAGGGGTGATGCCCGGCTTTATGAATGTCGGCGCCAAACCTGACGGAACGCCTAATCCAACCTCTTATAGCTGTGGCACACCTGAACAGGCTGCCGGAGTGCTTGCCACCTATGACTGGAAATTCACCATGCCATTCATGACGTTTTTGGGGAACTTTAACGGCGGCAAGACGCGGCGGCTGTACGGCATCGCTATTTTCCAGAATGAGCCGTTTCCCGCCGGCACGGCATGCGCTTCATAGGAGCTGGGGAAATGATGAAAAACACATTCAGAAAATTTGTTGGCGAAACCAAGGGGATCGCGGCGATCGAGATCGCGTTCATCATGCCCTTCATGCTCTTGATCTATTTCGGGCTTTTTGACATCACGGCCCTCGTTTCAGTGAATAGAAAAGTGACCTACTCCGCAAGCATCGTCGCGGATCTGGTTGCCCAGAACAAGACATCGGTGCTGAAGAGCAAACTCTCTGACTACTACAGCGCCGCCAATTTGGTCATGGCCCCAATTTCTTCATCTGCGGTTCGCGTCGAGGTGTTTGGCTACCGCATAGCCGGTTCGACGGTTTCGCTGATCTGGAAAACAAACAATGGGCAAGCCACTTCCTGCGGCGCGAATCCCTCGACGGCCGCCATGGCCCCGCTCATGGTTGCGGGAAACGATCTTGTAGTCGCCCGCGTTTGCACGACCTACTCGCCCTATGCCGCGAATTTTCTTGGGCACAGCATAG
Organism: uncultured Hyphomicrobiales bacterium; assembly: GCA_902826365.1. Taxonomy (GTDB): domain Bacteria; phylum Pseudomonadota; class Alphaproteobacteria; order Rhizobiales; family Aestuariivirgaceae; genus Aestuariivirga. The sequence goes on from CADEEO010000008.1 coordinate 29,458, forward strand.
TGAACAGCTCGTCATTCAACATTGGCGAGAGCATTACGCAGCGGCCGCGCAGCACACTGAAGCTGACCTGCTACAACACGACTGTAGGCGGAGCCGTCTGCTCGTAACGCATCTTTCGCCAAACGGCCTGCCAAGGGGAGCTTATAACAGGCTCCCTTTTTTTGTTTCCGGTTCCTCGCCACGACTCTACAATTGATTTCCCTGCACTCTGGCATGAAGGCCATTCCCGCGGTATAGGGGCTTGATTCCCGGAGTTAAATAATTGGAACTTTCCGTTTTTCTTGCCGTTCTGGCTGCAGCCCTCATGCACGCCAGTTGGAATTTGCTGGTCAAGCTCAAGCTGGACCGGTTCCTGTCGCTGTTTCTCATCCAGACCCTGATGGGTGTCATGGGCATAGGCATGCTCTTCTTTTTTGCCTGGCCCTCACGCGAAAGCCTGCCCTATGCCCTGGCCTCCGGTTTTCTGCATACGGGCTATAATATTTTTCTGGCCCGCAGCTACCGCGATGGCGATCTCAGCCTGGTTTATCCGGTGGCCCGCGGTACCGCCCCCCTGATCACGCTTCTGGCGACATGGCTGGTGGCCAGCGAGCAGATCAGTGCCATAACCGCCATCGCAATCGGCATCCTGGTGTCGGGCATATGGCTGGTTGCCGTCGGCCGGCCAAAGGCCCTCAAACCTGACAAAGTGTCGCTATTTTTTGCCCTCGTCACCTCCTGCTTCATTGCCGCCTATACGGTAGTCGATGGCCTGGGCGGGCGCGCCTCAGGATCAGCCTCCGCCTATACGGCCCTGGTCTTCATACTGGACGCGGTTTTCCTTCTAGGCACAGGCCTCTATATGCGGGGGCCCGGCATTTTCACGAAGGTTGCGCCGTTTTGGAAAAGCGGCGTCATCGGCGCCCTGCTTTCGGCCTCCTCCTATTGGATTGTGATATGGGCGATGACACAGGCACCGATTGCGGCGGTGGCGGCGCTGCGCGAGACCAGCATTCTATTTGTCATCTTCATGTCGGCAAAGCTCCTGAAAGAACAGCTCAGTTGGCTGCGCATCGCAGGAGGGATATTAGTCGTTGCGGGAGCAGCTGCGCTTCGCTTGTCATAGATCCAGCAAGCGGCTCACGTTCCTTTGACCATGCCCCTTGGCTATCTCAGCCGAGAACAGGTCTTCCACAGCATCCACCAGCATAGTCTCCATGCCAAGACCGGATGCGAGGGATTTGAAATAGCCAATGTCCTTGGCGGCATTGGCAAGGGAGAACTTGTAGCCCTCAAAATCCCCATCCAGGGCCGGACCCGCCATCTTGCGCAGCACACCGGAATTGCCCGAGCCATTCAGCATGACGTCATAGAGGTTGCGCCAGTCGATATCGGCTTTCCGCGCGGTTCCAAAGGCCTGCGCCACGAGGGCTATCATGCCGGTCACAAGGAAATTGGAAATGAGTTTGGCGGCATGGCCGGAGCCCACAGGACCCATATGGCGGATGGTGCTGGCAAAACAGGACAGCACAGGCAAAATGGCTGCAAATGTTTCAGGAGTTGCCCCGCAAAGCACGCCAAGTTGGGCGGCTGCGGCCTGCTCTGGTCCACCGGTCATGGGTGCATCGGCATAGGCAACCCCCCGGGCCGCCAATTCGCTGGCCAGGTGGCGGGTCGACTCAGGCTCCGATGTGCCGGTGTCAATGATGATCTGCCCGAAGCGCAGACCTGGCCGCAAGGCGGCCACGGTCTCTTCGACAATTTTTGAGGAGGATAGGCAGAGCATAATGCAATCACTGCTATGAGCGATTTTGTCCAGACTGCCGGCTTCGCTGGCACCCCTGGCGAGCAAATCCTCGATGGGCTCCCGGTTGCGATGGGCGATGACGTGAACCTCATGACCGCCTTTCAGCAAATTAAGCACCATGCCATGCCCCATTAGACCAGCACCTATGAAACCAATTCTCATGCTTGCCTCCGCCACTTCCCATGCTAGTTTCCGCCCCCATAAACAGGAGCGGAATGCACCATGGCGTTACACAAGAATTTCATCAATGGCGAATGGGTTGCGGGCACGGGCGCCAAGGAAAACATCAATCCTTCCGACATCACTGATGTCGTTGGCGAGTATGCGCAAGCCGACAAGGGGCAAACCGAGGCTGCCATTGCCGCGGCACAGGCGGCAGCGCCCGCTTGGGCGGCAACAACGCCGCAGCAACGGGCCGATATTCTGGAAGCAGCGGGCATTGAGCTCCTGGTACGCCGTGAGGAAATTGGCCGGCTGCTGTCACGCGAAGAAGGAAAGCCTTTGGCCAACGGCATTGCGGAGACCATGCGCGCCGCCCAGATTTTCAAGTTTTTTGCTCAGGAGGCGCTGCGCATCGAAGGCGTTTCGGTGGCCTCGGTGCGGGCCGGCGTGGATGTTGCCATCACCCGCGAGCCCCTTGGCGTGGTTGGCCTGATCTGCCCGTGGAATTTCCCCATTGCCATTCCGGCGTGGAAAATGGCCCCGGCATTGGCCTTTGGAAATACCGTTGTATTCAAGCCCGCCGATTTGGTGCCCGGCACGGCCTGGGCCCTGGTTGAAATTCTGTCACGCACCGGGTTGCCCAAGGGCGTACTGAACCTGGTCATGGGGCGCGGCTCGGTGGTGGGGCAGACCATGCTCGATTCCCGTGGCGTAAACGCCATCTCATTTACCGGTTCCGTTGAAACGGGGGCCAAGGTTGCCATGGCCTGTTCGGGGCGCGGAGCCAAATATCAATTAGAAATGGGCGGCAAGAATCCGTTGGTGGTTCTCGACGACGCCAACATTGACGCGGCGGTTGCCGCTTCCATCGACGGGGCCTTCTTCCAGACCGGGCAGCGCTGCACGGCCTCTTCCCGCCTTGTTGTTCAAAGCAAGATCCATGATGCCTTCGTCGACAAGATGGTGACGGCCATGAAGGCGCTGAAGGTTGACAACGCGCTGAAAGACGGGACACAGGTTGGGCCTGTCGTTGACGAAAACCAGATGGCCCAGGATGAGAAATATATCGGCATCGCACGGGCTGAGGGCGGCGAACTGGCCTGGGGCGGCGAACGGCTGAACCGCGACACCAAGGGACATTACCTGTCGCCTGCCCTGTTCACCAATACAAAGAACGAAATGCGGATCAACCGGGAGGAAGTTTTTGGCCCCGTGGCCTCCGTCATCAAGGTGGGGAGTTATGACGAGGCCCTGGCCGTGGCCAATGACACGGCATTTGGCCTTTCCTCCGGCATTTTCACGACATCGCTGAAATACGCCACGGACTTCCGCAAAAAATCAGCGGCAGGCATGGTGATGGTGAACCTGCCGACGGCGGGCGTGGATTATCACGTGCCGTTCGGCGGGCGCAAAGGCTCAAGCTACGGGGCGCGCGAACAGGGGCGCTTTGCGGCTGATTTCTATACGGCGATCAAGACAGCTTATACGCTTGCGGGCTAAGCCTATATCAGTTCAATGCCCCGGTCGCGGAACAAGCTGCGCGTGGCATCGGCCGAGCCATTGAGATCAATGGCCTTGCAGGCTTCCTCGATCACTACCGTATCAAAGCCCAGGTTTTTTGCGTCTTCCGCCGAATAGCGCACGCAATAGTCGAAGGCCAGCCCAACGCAAAAGACCCGAGTGAAACCCCGCTCCCGCAAATAGCCGCCAAGGCCCGTCGGCGTCACATGGTCGTTTTCAAAGAAGGCCGAATAGGAATCGACCTCATGGCGGAAACCTTTCCGCACAATGAGCTCGGTCTGCGGAATATCCAAAAGCTTATGGAATGCCGAACCGTGGCTTGCCTGAATGCAGTGATCCGGCCACAGGGTTTGCTGGCCATAGGGCATTTCAATTTCGGAAAAAATCTCCTTGCCGGGGTGCGATGATGCAAAAGAGGAATGCCCGGCGGGATGCCAGTCCTGGGTCAGCACCACATGCTTGAAATTCCTGGCGAAGTCATTGATGAGAGGAACGACTTCATCGGCATCGGGCACGGCCAGCTTTCCGCCGGCGCAAAAATCATACTGAATGTCGACAACGAGAAGCACTTCGTTTTCACTGGTCTGCATGGGAACCTCATTGGGCAAGGGATGCGGCGCATCCCTTGAAAGCTGGAAACCGGTCGACAATGACATAGACGGGAATCGGACGCATGATATCCGACAGTTTGCCCTTGTCCTCGAATACAGCGCGGAAAGGGCCGCTCTTCAGCTTGTCAATAATGGAAGGGGCAATGCCTCCCGCAAGATAGACGCCGCCGCGGGCCTGCAGCGCCATGGCCGCATCGCCGGAAATGCGCCCCAGCCAGGAGATGAATTGATCGAGGGTTTTAGCGGCTACCGCGTCCTGCCCCTTCAGGGCCGCCTGAATGACGGCTTCGGGAGTGGCCAGTTTTCCCTGGGGCGAAAGCGTCTTGTAGAGCAAATAAAGGCCACTGCCGCTGACGGCATCTTCAGCGATGAATATGCTGCCGGGCTTTTTCATGCGCTCGCGCAGGTCGAATTCCTCGCGCGTGACGGTAGGCAGCGTCACTTGGCCGAGTTCGCCGGGCAGCGCCATCCACCCGCCTTGCGGCAAGGGCGCGAGGGCTGCCATGCCAAGGCCGGTTCCAGGGCCCAAGACAATTTTGAGCTTGGGGACCGCCGTCTCCTGCCCGCCTATCTGGACCAGGTCATCACCTTGGAGATGGGGGAGGGAAAGGGCCAAGGCTTCATAATCGTTCAACAGCCGCAGGCGCCTCGCCTTGGCGGCCAGCCGCAGGCTTTCAGTGGTAAATGACCAATCGTAGTTGGTGAGGGATATGTGTTCGCGGTCAACCGGCGCGGCGACGGCGATGGCGGCAGACGCAAGCGAGTCTACCTTCTGATTGCGCAAATACTGCTGAATTGCCCCTTCAAGCGAGGGGAAATTGTCGTTTCGCAAGGCCTCCATGTGCTGGATCGCCATGGAGCCCTGCTTAACCAGACCAAAGCGGGAGTTGGTGCCCCCAATGTCGCCGACAAGTGCAAATTCCGTCATTCTGTCCTCAGCCCTCCACTGCCACGGCCAGCGATGGAGGGCAAGAGCGGCGGTGATCTGGCCAATCAGCATGACTTCGGCTAGGAAGCGCCTTTACCTGAACCAGTTGGAAATTCCGTGACTGATCAAATAGCTTCCGAGGTTTCGCGCCGGCGGACCTTTGCCATCATTTCCCATCCGGACGCCGGCAAGACCACGCTGACGGAAAAGCTGCTGCTTTTCGGCGGCGCAATCCAGCTTGCCGGACAGGTGCGGGCCAAGGGCGACCGGCGGCGGACGCGCTCGGACTGGATGTCTATCGAGCGGGCGCGCGGCATTTCGGTTGTCACCTCGGTCATGACTTTTGAATATAATAACTGCGTGTTCAACCTGCTGGATACTCCAGGGCACGAGGACTTTTCCGAAGACACCTACCGCACGCTCACGGCGGTTGACGCGGCGGTCATGGTGATCGACGGGGCCAAGGGCATTGAAGCGCGGACCCGCAAGCTTTTTGAAATCTGCCGCCTGCGCGACATTCCGATCATCACCTTCATCAACAAGATGGACCGGGAAACCCGCGAGCCGCTTGACCTTCTGGACGAGATTGAGAAGGGCCTGGCGCTGACGGTTGCCCCCATGGTGTGGCCCATTGGATTAGGCCGGGCTTTTGTCGGCACCTATGATCTCACTACGCCACGGGTCCGGCGGCTGGACGAAGATCCTGCCGGGCAAAAAGTGTCCGGCCCTGATGACCCGCTGTTCACCACCCTGCTCACGCCGCCGCAGCTTGCGACCTGGCGCGACGAGATGGAGCTGGTGCGCGACCTCTGCCACAGCTTTGATCGCGCTTCGTTTCTTGAGGGCCATTTGTCGCCGGTGCTTTTTGGTTCGGCACTGCGAAACTTCGGGGTGCGCGATCTTCTCGACACGCTCATTACCCACGCGCCGCCGCCGCGCGACCAGCAGGCGCGACAGCGGGTGGTTCATGCGAACGAAGGCAAAATGTCGGGCATTGTGTTCAAGATACAGGCCAACATGGACCCCAACCACCGGGACCGCATCGCCTTCATGCGGCTTGCTTCCGGCAAGCTGACGCGCGGCATGCGGGTGAAGATTGTCCGTACTGGAAAGACCCTTGCCCTTAACGCCCCACAATTCTTCTTTGCCCAGGACCGCTCTCTGGCGGAGGAAGCCTTTGCCGGCGATGTGGTGGGCATTCCCAATCACGGCGTGCTGCGCATTGGCGATACGCTGACGGAAGGCGAGGAGATTGTTTTCACCGGCGTGCCAAGTTTCGCACCGGAAATCCTGCGCCGGGTGAAGCTCGGTGATCCGATGAAGGCCAAGAAGATGCGCAGCGCTTTGGAGGAATTGGCCGAGGAAGGCGTGGTGCAGCTCTTCATTCCGGTGGACGGTTCGGCCGCCGTGGTGGGCGTGGTGGGCGCGCTTCAGCTTGATGTGCTGGCTGACCGGCTGGCCAATGAATATGGCGTTCCGGTCGAGTTTGAAACGACGCGGCACGAAGTGATGCGCTGGATTGCCAGCGATGACCCCAAAAAGCTTGACGATTTCATTGCGGCCAACCGCTTTTCGATCGCCAATGACCTTGATGGCTCGCCGGTGTTGATGGCACAATCGGCCTTCAGCCTGAACTACACGCTGGAGCGGGCGCCGGAGATCAAGGCCACCGAAATCAAGGAAATGCACAAGGCCGCCTAAGGAGCAAGCTTCATGTTGCCAGATGACCTTGACCTGCCGCGCATCCTTGCAATTGCCTTTATTTTCGCCATGTGGGGGCTTTACAGCCCGATCCTCAGCGCACTGGGGCGCGGCACCTTGAATGCGCAATTGCATGTGGTGCGGATGCGCTGGATGCGCATGCTGCTGCAAACGCACCGCGACCACCGGGCTTTCGATGCCCTGTTGATGGGGCATATTTCCAATTCCATGGCCTTCTTCGGGTCGGCTACGCTGCTGGTGCTGGCGGGCCTGCTGGGAACGCTCGCCAATATCAGCCGGCTTTACGCGGCGGTGATGGAGATAAAATTTGTCCCTGTCGTCAGCCTTGAGCTTTTCACCATCTATTTCGTGGCGCTCACCCTGATCCTTGCAATCTGCTTTTTCTCGTTCACCTATGCATTGCGGAAGCTCGCCTATACGCTTGCCATGATCGGCGGCCTGAGCGAGGCGCCGGGCGATGATCCCCGGTCAAAGATCATGGTGGTGGAAACGGCGACGGTGATGACCGAAGCGGTGAGGAGTTTGAACACCGGCATTCGCGGCTATTACTTCGCGATTGCGGCGTTCTTCCTGTTTGTCGGCCCCTATTCCTGCATGGCAATGACGGCGGCTATGAGCGGGTTGTTGCTCTACCGCCAGGGATTTTCCACCACGGCGCTGGCGATTGAACGCTATGTTGATGCGATGAATAGCGGAAAGAGCGATGGCAAGCCATGATTGGGCGCGAAATCCTTTCGCCCGATGGTTTGGTTCTCGCCGGCTATGAGCATGGCAACCGACACGGCCCTGAAATTCTTTTCATTCATGGCTTTTCGCAATGTTCGCTTTGCTGGAATAACCAGTTTTCCTCTCCGGCACTTGCCAAGGATTTCCGCCTGATAGCTTTTGATATCCGTGGGCATGGCGCTTCGGAAAAACCTGCGGATGTCTCGCGCTATGCCGAAGACAGGCTGTTTGCAGATGATGTTCATAGCGTCATGGAGGCCTACAACCTGAGGCGGCCCGTGCTAGTGGGCTGGTCCTATGCGGGCCGCATCGTGGAAGACTATGCGGAGGCCTATGGCACGAGCCGCATTGCCGGGATAAGTTACGTCTGCGCACGGACAAACAATGATCCGGCTTACAATGGACCGGGAACGGAATTTCTGGGCGACATGAGCGGCAATGATCTTGACGCCAATATCAGGGCCACGCGGGCTTTCGTGCGGGCCTGTTATGAGAAGCAGCCCAGTCCGGAGGAGTTCGAAACGGTTTTCGATTACAACATGCGGGTTCCTCCGGGCATTCGCGCGGCGCATCTCGGCAGGCCCGCATCGGATGGCGGCATTCTGGCAAAACTTGATGTGCCCGTGCTGGTTACCCAGGGAAGCGAGGACAAGCTTGTGCTGAGAGGCCTTGGCGAACTCACGGCAAGAGTGGTGCCAGGGGCGCGGCTCTCAATCTATGACGGCATCGGCCATGCGCCCTTTGCCGAGGACGCAGCCCGCTTTAATCGCGAGCTGGCGGAATTTGCGCGGGCTGTCCAAGTTTAGAGGCCTCGCGGGCCAAGGTTTCTGTCCCTGCCCAATCCCCCGCCTCAATCAATTTTTTTGGCACCATCCATGAGCCACCTACTGTAATGACGTTTGGCAGCTTCAGGTATTTCGGCGCGGATTCCAGGGTTATTCCGCCTGTCGGGCAGAAACGGATTTGCGGCAGGGGCTGGGCCAGCGAGGCCAAATAGGCTGCCCCGCCTGCGGGTTCAGCGGGGAAGAATTTCTGGAAGCTATAGCCCTGCTCAAGGAGGTTCATGCCTTCCGATGCGGTAACGCCACCGGGGAGCAGCGGCATTTTGATATCTTTTGCAGCTTGGAGCAGCTTTGGAGAAGAGCCCGGAGACACGGCAAAGGCGCAGCCCAGCTTGTCCATGTCAGCCATCTGTTCCGGCGTGATCACTGTACCGACACCGACGATGGCGCCTTTTACTTCCGCGGTGATGGCGCGGATGGATTCAATTGCAGCACCAGTGCGCAGGGTGATTTCAAGAACGGGCAGGCCACCCTTAACGAGCGACTTGGCCAGCGGCACCGCATCGGCCACGCGTTCAATCACCATCACGGGCACGACTGGGGCCGCCTTGAGAATGGCTTCAATGCCGGCCTGCAAATCCCTTGTCATCATGCAACCTCGAAAATTGATGCGCCCTGATCGGCGCGGCCGGCAAGATTCCGGAAAGCCTT
>CADEEO010000009.1:0-8239 GCA_902826365.1 uncultured Hyphomicrobiales bacterium
CCTCAAAGCCCAAATGGGGCATCGTGTTCTCGATGAACGAGGGCATCAACCAGAAGGGTGAGCTGGTTTTCAGTTTTGAAGGCAAGGTGCTGACCGCACGCCGTTAATGCCCGTCGAAGCTTACCAGCGTGTGAACCTTCACATTTTTGCTTCGCAGCTTTGAGGCTCCACCGAGTTCGGGCAGGTCGATGACGAAAGCGGCGGCCACCACTTCGCCGCCGGATTTGCGAATGAGATCGATGGCGGCGCCCGCGGTTCCGCCGGTGGCAATGAGATCATCGATCAGCAGGATACGGTCGCCCTTCTTAATCGCATCTGCATGAATCTCGATGGTATCGACGCCGTATTCGAGGGCGTATTCCTGGCCGATGGTGCGTGAGGGCAGCTTGCCTTTCTTGCGAATGGGAATGAAGCCGCGCCCAAGGCTTGCGGCCACAGCGCCGCCCAGAATAAAGCCGCGGGCTTCGATGCCCGCCACGTAATCAATGTCGCCGCGCAGGAAGGGCCAGACGAGCTCGTCGATGGCGGCGCGAAAGCCGTGGAGGTCGGCGAGCAGGGTGGTGATGTCGCGGAACATGATGCCGGGCTTGGGATAATCCGGAATGGTGCGGATATAGCGCTTGATGTCGAAGCCGTTGCGAAGGTCCATTGCAATATTCCTCTAGGGCCATTTAACCGTTGGTGGCATGGACGACAGAATGGCGTCCACATTGCCGCCGGTTTTCAGGCCAAACAAAGTGCCGCGATCATAGAGCAGGTTGAATTCCACATAACGCCCGCGGCGGATGAGCTGTTGTTCGCGGTCGGCATCGGTCCAGGGCGCATTCATGTTGCGGCGGACGATTTCCGGGAACACCTGCAGGAACCTGGCGCCAACCTCCTTGACGAAGGCGAGGTCGGCGGCAAAATTTCCGCTATCGAGGTAATCGAAGAAAATGCCGCCAATACCACGTAGCTCTTTCCGGTGGGGCAGATAGAAATACTCGTCGCACCAGGTCTTGTATTTTTCATAGTCGGCAACCGCATGGGCGTTGCACGCGGCTTTGAAGGCGGCATGGAAGCTTTTTGCATCGGCATCGTCCTGATTGCGCCTGCGATCCAGAACCGGGGTCAAATCCGCCCCGCCGCCGAACCAGGGCTTTGAGGTGACCACGTAGCGGGTGTTCATGTGAACGGCGGGGATGTTGGGATTCCAGAAATGGGCGATGAGGGAAATGCCCGAAGCCCAGAATTTTGGATCGTCCTCGGCGCCCGGAATCTGTTTCCGGAATTCCGGAGAAAACTCGCCATGGACGGTCGAGCAATGCACGCCCACTTTCTCAAAAAGCCTGCCGTGCAGCATGGACATGACGCCACCGCCGCCATCGTTTTCGCGGGTCCATGGGGTCTGCCGGAAGCGCCCTGCGGGCGCCGGACCCGTAGCTTCATTTTCAAGTTTTTCAAATTCGGCGACAATCTGGTCCCGCAAGGTTTCAAACCAGAGTCGGGCGGTATTTTTTTTGCTTTCGATCGCGGACATTGCGGGGGATTTCATAAGGCTCGAGGCGTTGGAAAGCCAGCGGTTTGGCGCAGCGCCTCGCCGGTCACCATGGCGCAGGCGAGGCTGACATTGAGCGAGCGTTCGCCTGGCTTCATGGGGATCAGGATGCGGGCCTCCACCGCCTCGTGGACTTCCGGTGGCACGCCAGCACTTTCCTGTCCCATCAGGAGGATGTCTGTCCCGGTGAATTCAAACCGGGAATAAGGGAGCGCCGCCTTGGTCGACAGCAGGACCAGCCGCCGCCCCTGGGTTTCCCGGCGGAAGGCCTGCCAGGACGGAGACCGGTGCACCACGGCGCGGTCCAGATAGTCCAATCCAGCCCGTTTGAAGGAAGAATCAGTCCAGGCAAAGCCCGCCGGTTCGATAATTGTGACTTTCAGGCCGAGGCAGGCGGCCATGCGGATAATGGTTGCGGCATTGGGGGCAATGTCGGGCTGGAAGAGGGCAATTTCGATCATGATTCTGGAGTTTTAGCCAATGTTGCGGGGATGATCAAAGCGGCGCGGCGCTGCGACAACTCATGGCTAGACAACTTTCGCCGCCAATGCCAAAACCGCCAGAGTTTATATGCCAAATGGGGGTTTCCTCCTTGGGCGCCAGCGGCAACACGAGGGAACAAAAACGTGTCCACAGCGGTACATGCGGATGTAAATCGGCGGGATTTTCTTTTCATTGCCACGGGAGCGGTGACAGCGGTAGGGGCGGCACTTACCGCCTGGCCCTTCATCAACCAGATGAATCCTGATGCTTCAGTCCTGGCCCTGGCCACGATCGAAGTTGACCTGGCGCCAATCGCCGAGGGGCAGGAAATTACTCTGAAATGGCGGGGCAATCCGGTCATCATCAGGAACCGCACGGCCAAGGAAATCGATGTGGCCAAGGCCGTCAAGATGGAAGACCTGAAGGACCCCATTGCGCGCAGCGCCGTGGCCAAGGATGACGCCCCGGCGACCGACGAGAACCGCACCATTGCCGGCAAGGAACGCTTCCTGGTGATGATGGGTGTGTGCACCCATCTGGGCTGCGTGCCCCAGGGCGACAATCCGGCGAAGGAATTTGCAGTCGTCGAGGGATCGGCCAAGGTCGGCGGCTGGTTCTGTCCCTGCCACGGTTCCCATTACGATACGGCGGGCCGAATCCGCAAAGGTCCGGCGCCTGAAAATCTGCACGTGCCAAAATATGAATATCTCACCGACACAAAAATTCTTATCGGTTAATCAGGGGCAAGATTTATGAGCGGTCCATCAAATTATCAACCGAAGAGCGCCTTCGGCAAATGGATGCACGAACGGCTTCCCATCATGGAAATGGTGCAGGGCTCGCTTCTGGATTTTCCGACACCCAAGAACCTCAACTACTGGTGGACCTTCGGCGGCATTCTGGCCGTCATGCTCGTGGCCCAATTGATCACCGGCATCATCCTGGCCATGCATTACACCCCCCATGTCAGCATGGCATTCGACTCGGTCGAGCACATCATGCGCGACGTGAACTCCGGCTGGCTGCTGCGCTACCTGCATGCCAATGGCGCATCGATGTTTTTCATGGCGGTCTACATCCATATTTTCCGCGGCATGTACTACGGCTCCTATAAGGCGCCGCGCGAAGTCTTGTGGATGATCGGCGTGCTGATCTACCTGGTGATGATGGCAACCGCCTTCATGGGCTACGTCCTGCCTTGGGGCCAGATGAGCTTCTGGGGCGCCAAGGTCATCACCAACCTGTTCTCCGCCATTCCCTTTGTGGGCGAGTCGGTGACGACATGGCTGTGGGGCGGTTATTCGGTCGATAATCCGACGCTCAACCGTTTCTTCTCGCTGCATTATCTCCTGCCATTTGTTCTGGCCGGCCTGGTGGGCCTCCACATCTGGGCGCTGCATGTGCCCGGAAACGGAAATCCCACGGGTGTCAACGTCAAGGGCTCGCAGGACACGGTGCCTTTCCATCCCTACTATACGATGAAGGATGGCTTCGCGATTGTCGTGTTCATGATCCTGTTCTCGGCGTTCACGTTTTTTGCGCCGAACTATCTTGGCCATGCCATCAATTACCTGCCGGCAGATCCGCTGGTCACCCCGGCCCATATTGTCCCGGAATGGTATTATCTGCCGTTCTACGCAATCCTGCGCGCCATCCCCGACAAGCTTGGCGGCGTCGTGGCCATGTTCGGCTCGATCCTGATCCTCTTCTTCCTGCCGTGGCTTGATACATCGCGGGTGCGGTCGGGCACCTACCGGCCCATCTTCAAGCAGTTCTTCTGGGTGTTCGCCATCGTCTGCGTTGCCCTGGGCTATCTCGGGTCCAAGCCGGCGGAAGGAGCCTATGTTTTCTGGTCGCGCATTCTTACGGCCTACTACTTTATCCACTTCATTGTGATCCTGCCCTTGCTCGGATTGCTGGAAAGCCCGAAGCCCTTGCCGCCGTCGATATCGGATTCAGTGCTGGCGAAGAAAAAACCATTGGCGCCGGCTGAGTGATTTGGGGAAAAAGATGAAAAAAATGCTCAAGACACTCGCAATCGCAACGGCCGGACTTCTGGTTCTCGCTGGGGTTGCTTCCGCCACCGAAGGGCAGAAGGACGCTAAGGCCATTTCCTATTCCTTTGAGGGGCCGTTTGGCACTTTTGACAAGGGCCAGCTTCAGCGCGGTTACAAGGTTTACAAGGAAGTTTGCGCAAGCTGCCATTCGATGCGGCTGGTTTCCTTCCGCAATCTGAGCGAACACGGCGGGCCGGGTTTCAGCGTCGAACAGGTCAAGGCCTTGGCCGCGACCTTCACGGTGAATGATGGGCCAGGCAATGACGGCGAAATGTTCGACCGCCCGGGATTGCCTTCCGACCGCTTTCCCTCACCTTTTGCCAATGGGCAGGCGGCGGCTGCTGCAAATGGCGGGGCGGTGCCGCCCGACCTTTCGCTCATCACCAAATTCCGCCCAGGCTGGTATGGCACTTTCAATCAGCTCTTGAATGGCATTGGCGGCCCGCAATATGTCTATTCGGTTCTCACGGGTTACGAAGAGCCGACGGCAGAAATCAAGGCGGAAATGCCGGAAGGCAAGCACTACAATCCCTATTTCGCCAACGGCCATTTCATTTCGATGGCGCCGCCGCTGGTTGACGGCCAAGTGACTTTTGACGATGGCGCGCCCAATACGGTTGACGCCATGGCGCGCGATGTTTCGGCGTTCCTTGCCTGGACGGCAGAGCCCAAAATGGAAGAGCGCAAGAGCCTCGGCTTCATGGTTCTGATCTATCTGGCGGTTCTTGCCCTGCTTCTGTATTTCGTGAAGAAGAAGATTTGGGCCGACCAGCATTGATTGTCACCGAAATGCAGTAAATAAATGGCCCGGCTTTGCGCCGGGCCTTTTTGTTTTAAGGGGATGTCATGAGCAAATCCGTATTGGGAATAATCGGCGGTTCCGGCGTTTATGACCTGCCGCTTGAAAGGGCGGAATGGAAAACGGTGGAAGGCCCGTGGGGCCTGCCATCGGACCAGCTGCGTTGCGGCGAGCTACATGGCTTGCCGGTGGTGTTTCTGCCCCGCCACGGCAGGGGGCATGTCTATTCGCCGACCACTATAAATTACCGGGCCAATATCGACGCCATGAAGCGGCTGGGTGTCACGGACATTGTATCGCTGTCCGCGGTGGGCTCCCTGAAAGCGGAATTGCCGCCGGGCATGTTCGTGCTGGTTGACCAGTTCATCGACCGGACATTTGCGCGGGAGAAATCATTCTTTGGAACGGGTTGCGTTGGCCATGTGCCATTTTCCCATCCCATTTCCCCGCTGTTGCAGGGCAGCGTGGCGGCGGCCCTTGCGGCGGAAAACCTGCTCTTCACCAAGGGCGGCACTTACGTTGTCATGGAAGGGCCGCAGTTTTCGACGCTGGCTGAATCCTGGCTTTACCGGTCATGGAGCGCCAGTGTCATCGGCATGACGAACATGCCGGAAGCCAAGCTGGCGAGGGAGGCCGAGATTTGCTACTGCACGGTGGCGATGGTGACGGATTACGACTCATGGCATGAGGATCATGGAACGGTTGATGTGGCCAAGGTTGTTGAAGTCCTGAAAGCAAATTCCGGCAATGCAAGGAAACTGGTTTCACGGCTGGCGAAGGATTTTCCCCGGGAGCATCCGCCTTGTCCCATTGGCTCGGACCGATCGCTTGAATACGCGCTCATGACGGCGAAGGAGTACCGCGATCCGAATGTCTTGAAAAAGCTGGATGCAGTAGCCGGGCGCGTTCTCTGAGCCGTACCCTATTGATTCTTCGGGATTGCCAGCGCCGTAGAGGTTTTCGCGCCTTGCGACATGACCAGTTTTACAAAAGGGTGGCGCAAAAGGCGGGCCTGCTCGGCCACATCAAAGGCATCCTGCTTCTTGGCGCAGGATACCCGCATCTGTTCCCACAGCCTGGTAGATCTCTCGTTTAATTCCGAACATGAGCGTGTATGGATAGCCTTGACCTTGGCTTCCAGGGCGGAGGCGCAGGCCAGCCAGATGCTGCGGTGGGTTTCCTCGTGGGTTTTGAGGAAGCTCGAAAACTTTTTCCAGTCGGATCTGGTGGCGCCCTTCAGGGCCGCCTCGTTCTTCAGCCGGGGCAGCTTGATGGTGAAGTCGATTTTGAACTTGTAATCTTCCAGGCTGCAGAACTTCCCCGGAATCAATTGGCCTGACTGGGACGACACGGCGGTTGTCGCGGCGTAAGCCTTGACGCCACCCACACGGGGCCCGCGCTTGACGAGGGTACTGTAGATGGCCCCCGGCGTGTTGCCGGAAATCGTGTAATAGGTGTATTTGGTTGTCTGATGCGGCTTGCAGAGCGCGCCTTCGCTGATGAAACCAGTTGCCAGAATTGAACCCAAAACAAGCACTGTTCTTTTATTCAACTGAGCCTCCCCAAGGACAAGCGTCCCAACTTGTGAGAAGGACGGGCAAAAATCAAGTGACAAACGACGCTTTTACAGACCCCTTGCCGCAAATCCCTCCCTGCCGCATATTCCTGCTGGACGGTGATTAGGGTGGGGAGCCTTTGTTCATGCGCAGGAATGGCACGGTAAAATTCTTTAATCAGGCCAAGGGGTATGGCTTTGTCACGCCCGATGGGGGCGGCAAGGATATTTTTGTCCATATTACAGCCGTACAGAAATCCGGAATTCCGGAGCTGAACGAAGGCACAAAAATCAGCTTCGATGTTCAGGATGACGCCCAGGGGCGGGGGCCCCAGGCGATTGAATTGCAGCTTATCTGAGCGGGCTTTCCGTCCGCCCGGCAATGGGCTAGACTGGGGGCAATGGGATAAGGTTTTTGCATATCGCACTCGTCGCGCCATTCATTGGGGGCAGTGCTTTTGCCGCTGACCAGGCCCACAAGAACTGCTACTGCCGCGCCAACAACATTCAATATGAGCAGGGGCAGGTTCTGTGCCTCATGGGCAAGCTGGCTCGCTGTGAGATGAACCTCAACAATCCGTCTTGGAAGATAGTCGCCCCGATATGCCCCGAATCGCGCACCAATTCTTCGCCCACCCAGTTCGCGCAATCCTTGCCTCCGGCAAAATAGTCCTTTTCCTGTTTATCGCGAGTTTCGGCCTGACCAGTGCTGCCGCCAAAGGGCCGGTACCGGGTCAGTTCGACTATTATGTCTTGGCGCTCTCCTGGTCGCCCAGCTATTGCGCTGGGGAGGCGGGCCGGAATGACCAGCAGCAATGTGCGCCGGGCCGCCGCTTTGCTTTCGTGGTTCATGGGCTCTGGCCGCAATATGCCAGGGGCTGGCCGGAGTTCTGCCGGACAAGGGAAAACTGGATCCCGCAGGACCTTATCGATGACGTGATGGATGTCATGCCGTCCAAAAGGCTGATTATCCACGAGTGGAAGAAACACGGAAGCTGCGCGGGGCTTTCGCAGGGGGCTTATTTCGACAAGGTGGAAACGCTGTTTCGGCGGCTGCGGATTCCGGCCCGCTATCTTTCCCCACAAGCTCCCGTCGTGGTGACGCCGGAGCAACTGGTGACGGATTTCGTGAAGTCGAACGTGAGCTTGACGGCGGATATGCTGTCGGTGCAATGCGGCAATGCGATGGGACAGGCGCGCCTTTCGGAACTTCGCGTTTGTGTTAACAAGGCGGGCAGTTTCATGGCCTGCGGCATGAACGAAGCGAGGCAGTGCAGGGCCAAGTCCCTTGTGCTGCTTCCGGTGAAATAGGGTTTGAATGAAGCGCGCGCTTGTCTTTCAGCATATGGATTATGACCATCCCGGCCGCTTCCTGGATTTCTTTTCCGAAGACGGCATCGTGCCGGAGATGGTGCGGTTGTGGGAAGGGCAGGAAATTCCCAATCTCGCTCCTTATGATTTTCTCTTTGTACTCGGTGGCGCACAGGACACCTGGCAGGAGGAGCACACCTGGATGCCGGCGGAGAAAGCGGCCATCCGCGAATGGGTGTGGGACCGGGCGAAGCCCTATTTCGGGGTTTGCCTCGGCCATCAATTGCTCTGCGATGCGCTGGGAGGCGAGGTGGCCCTTGCCGCTGAAGCGGAGGTCGGGGTGTATGACGTTTCACTGACTCCCGATGGGCAGGAGCATGGGCTTTTTGCCGGAGTGGAAAGCAGCAACAAGGTCATGCGGTTGAACTGGGCATAGCGCAAGCGGTCGCCGCAGGACGGTCACTGGCGTGAAAACTCCACTAGGAGGACCATTCAGG
>CADEEO010000009.1:8249-35279 GCA_902826365.1 uncultured Hyphomicrobiales bacterium
TTGTTGCCATCGACGACCATGCCATCAGCACGCAATTCCATTGCGAGTTTACACCGCAGACCATGGCGACATGGTCCTCGCTGCCGGGGTATCTGTCTTCGCTGGAAAAACAGAATGGGGCGGGCGCCTATCGCAGGCTTATCGATGAGGCCACGCCGCTAATGCCGCAGATGGCGCGAATGACGCGGCGGATTTACGATAATCTGATGCTGGCCACCGGGCTCAGAAAGTAAGCCAGAAGACTTCGCCGGTGCTTTCTTCCGTATCCAACCAGAAAAACCGCAGCTTTGGAAATTCGCGTTCGAGGATTTCACGGCCGGTGCCGATTTCGCAGAGCAGGCCGCCGCCCTTGTTCAGGTGCTTGGGCGCTTCAGCCAGAATGCGGCGGACAATTCCAAAGCCATCTATTCCTCCAATATGGGCCATCACCGGTTCATGGGCGTATTCCTTGGGGAAGGCTGCAACTTCAGCTTCGGCCACATAGGGCGGGTTGGTGATGATGAGATCATATTTCTTTTTGGCCAACGGGGCGAAGAGATCACCCTGGTGAAGCATGATGCGCTGCTCCAAACCGTGATTCTTCACGTTGATGCGGGCGACGGCAAGGGCATCGGCTGAAAGGTCGGCGGCATCAATACTGGCATTGGGAAATATACCTGCGGCGAGAATGGCGAGGCAGCCGGAACCGGTGCAGAGATCAAGCACGGAACCGGTCTTTTCAGGGTGCCTGATCAGGTTGTGGCCGTCGCCGCCAAACAGGCCGCTGAACAGAAGCTCGCCGATATATGATCTCGGCACGATGACACGCTCATCGACGTAGAAGGGGACGCCATGAATATAGGTGCGCTTCGTCAGATAGGCGGCGGGCTTTCGCGTGGTGATGCGCGCCTCGATGATGCCGGCAAGTTTTTCCCGTTCGGCGGGAAGAAGCTTGGCATCGAGCCAGGGGTTGATGTCGTCCACGGGCAGATTCAGGGTTTCAAGAATGAGAAAGGCCGCCTCATCCAGAGCGTTGGATGCGCCGTGGCCATGCTCCAGCTTGGCCGCGCGGAAGCGGCTTACGGCAAAGCGCAGGTAATCCCGAATGGTGACGAGATGCGTGGTGGTCATGGGCTTTTTCTGATTTCTCGGGTCACCATGACGAGGAGGAATAAAGCAAATATTAGGGCCATGGAATAGGGCAGGCCATCAGGCCCGAAGCTCTGCATGGACCAGCCGGCGATGAGCGATCCAACCAGGGCTCCCAGCCCCCATGTGGTGGAGAAAGAAGCGGTGCCGGTCACCAGTTCATGGCCGGAGAAGCGATCGCCCAGTTCCGCCAACGACACGGTGTATATGCCGGCGGATGCGGCACCGGCAATGGTGAGCAGGGGCCAGAAGGCCCATGTTTCAAAGGAGAGGGGAAGCAAGGCGCTGGCGCAGGCGGTAACCACACCGCAGCCGGCCATGACCCAGCGCTTTTTGAAATGATCGGCAAGCCAACCGATGGGAAATTGCAGAACGGTATTGCCAATGATGAAGGCGGTCAAAGCAAGGGAGGCCGTTGCCTGGTCCAGGCCTTTCTTCACGCCATAGACCGGCAGGAAGCTCAAATTGGCGGCATCGATAATGGCGAACATGCCAACCGCGATGAGCAGGATGGGAGCCTTCCTGATAAAGCCGATAACTGAAATAGGGTCCTCGTCTTCCTCGTCAACATTCTCGTCCTTCACGAAAAAGATGGGGATTGTCGCAATGGCGAGCACTGCTGCGCCGATGACAAAGGGCAAGACCGTGTCGATCCCGGTGAAACTGATAAGAACAGGACCACCGCCAAAACTTGCCGCCAGCACGCTGGTGTAAAGGGCCAGTATCCGCGAGCGGTATGGGCCTGAGGCAAATTTCACAATCCAGGCTTCGCTGATGGCGAAGAGTGTTGAAACAAAAAAACCATGCAAGATGCGGAGGGCGAACCACCACCAAAAAACCGACAGGAAAGGGTAAAACAGGATGACGGTGCCGGTGGCGAATGCGGCGCCAATGGTAGCTTTTTTTGCTCCGAATTTGCGCACCAGAATTGGCGTGGTGAAGACCGACAGCATGATGCCCAAGGGCTGCATGGCGGTGTTGTAGCCGATGATATCGGGATCGATGCCGCGCTTCTCCATGATGAGGGCGAGCAACGGAAACATCAGGCCGAGAGCGAAACCGAATACGGTGATCGTGCTGATGGCGGCGAAAAGATTGATAATGCGCTGCCTATCCATCGGATTGCGCCCGTATGAGTTTCCCGCCGCTTAGGGCAAGGCCAACAAGGAGCAGGACATAGAATGCGGCCAGCAGCAGCGGCATGGAGTTTACGCCAAATGCGTCAATCGCAACGCCTGCAATGGGCGGCCCCACAAGACCGCCCACGCCCCACATGGCAGCAATTGCGGCAGAACCGGCAACAAGATCAGCTCCCTTGAACGTATCGCCCAGGATGGCGAGTGCGACGACGTAAACGGCGAAGGCGGCCGTCGCCATGATGATAACGGTTGGCCAAATGAGCCAAGACTGGACGACGAAGATCAGCGCCACGCATGTGACAATTGTGAGGACGGCCGACCAGACTATCACGCCGACACGGGACCATTTGTCGGAAAGGATGCCGATCAAATACTGAAAGCCGAGGTTGCCGAGAATGCCGGCTCCGAGCACCCAACTGGCGGTTTGCAAGGTGAGGCCCGACCGCAAGCCGAAAATGGTGAAGAAGGAAATGAATACGCTGTCAAAAAGCGTGGCCGTGCAAACAGCAAACAGGAGCAAGGGTGCACGCTTGACGACGCGGAGGAAGTTTCCGCCTTTCTCGTCGTGGAAAATGTCGTTGCTGACATTCACCAGAGTCAAGGGAAGGATGCTGAGACCGAGACAGGATATTCCGATAAGCCAAGGCAGCCAGCCCCCCGTTCCGGTAAACGGCAGCATAAACGGGCCAAGCGAAAACGAGATTGCCATGACACTGGTATAGATGCCCATGATGCGGCCGCGGCTTCCAGCGCCGGCAAAGGTCAGGATCCAGGCTTCGCTGATGGTGAACAGCGCGCCGGTTGCAACGCCCAGGCCAAAACGGAGGGGAAACCAGATGTAAAGGCTGGGCATCGCCTTGAAGAGAAAGAGTGCCGACATGATGAATGCCACCGAGAAGTAGGCGACACGCTTTGCGCCCAGGCGGCTGATGATCCGGGGGAGAATGGGACCGGCGAGCAGAATGCCAATCGGCCCCATGGCGGTGTTGAGGCCAATGATCCAGGCGGGGATGTGCTGCATTTCCATGAGGATGGGCAGCAACTGGAAGGTAAAGCCTAGCGCTATATCGCAACTGGCCACCGTTGCAATTGCTGCAACAAGGTTGCCATAGCGCCAGGGTGTGGCGGGGGTTGCGGACATGGGGCATTGCCTCGGATGAAAGGTTTTCACTGGCTCTAGCCGTTGCCCTAATTTTAGGCAAGGGAAGCAAGCTCTTGCAGGCATTCCGCAGGATCGCTATGCAGCGCTATCATGGCTAAACTCAAAGTTCTTATCATTCCCGTTACCCCGTTCCAGCAGAACTGTTCGCTGGTTTTCGATGAAGAAAACAAGCGCGGCGCCATCGTGGATCCTGGCGGCGATGTGCCGACTATTCTCAAGGCCATCGAACAATCCGATGTGAAGATTGAGAAAATTTTGCTCACGCATGGCCATATCGATCATGCGGGAGGAGCCGCAGAGCTTCGCGATGCGCTGGGCGTGAAGATCGAAGGTCCTCATAAAGATGACCTGTTCCTGCTGAAGGACCTGCCAGCGAAAGGGTCCCAATTTGGCTTGGCCGATTCACGCAGCGTTGTGCCAGACCGTTGGCTGGACGACGGAGATGAAGTTGAAGTTGCGGGCATGATATTTTCGATCCTGCACGCGCCTGGGCATTCGCCGGGGTCGGTTGTCTTCTTCAATGCAGCAAATCGCTTTGCCTTGATGGGCGATGTGCTGTTTCAAGGCTCGGTGGGGCGCACGGATTTTCCCTATGGCAGCCATGACACCCTGATGAAATCCATCAAGGAAAAAGTGCTGCCGCTTGGCGATGATGTGGCGTTTCTGCCGGGGCATGGCCGCGCCAGCCGGATCGGCGCGGAGCGGAAAACAAATCCGTTCATTCAGGGCCTCTGATACCAGACGCCATGGTGGATCAGGTTTTACCTGCGGAAAAGAAGTGGATTGTCGCCGGCACACTTATGCCTTTGCCAGTTTCAAATTTCAAGAATGCTTCCGCGACT
Source organism: uncultured Hyphomicrobiales bacterium (assembly GCA_902826365.1). GTDB lineage: Bacteria > Pseudomonadota > Alphaproteobacteria > Rhizobiales > Aestuariivirgaceae > Aestuariivirga. The sequence goes on from CADEEO010000009.1 coordinate 12,521, forward strand.
GTGGATTCAATGGCGACGGCATCAGCTTCCGTTCCTGAAAACTCCTTCATGATCCGCGCCGCCGGGCCTACTCTGGCCGCGACTCTGGCGGCTTCTCCCGCAGTAACAAGCGGGATCAAAGGGACCACTTCCGTCTCCCCGCGAGCATTCTTCAGTCCCGCCTGCTTCATGAGCTTTTTCACGCGCTCCATATCCTGAAACGCCAGCGGGCCGGGGGCGAAAGGGTCGGCAGGAGCTGGTTTGCCAAGCCGGGCAATTGCCGCGTCGCGGGGGATGAGGAACCATGGATTTTCAGCAGCGGGCGCCCATGCGGCAAAGACCAGCCTTCCCCTTGGCTTCAATCCCCTTGCCAAGTTGGCAAAGGCTGCCACGGGATCGTCAAAAAACATGACCCCGAAACGGGAAATGATTGCGTCGAAGCTTTCAGGAACAAATGGGTGCGTCTGCGCGTCCGCCAGAATAAAACTTGTGTTCCTGAGCCCCGCATCTTCCGACCTCTTGCGCGCGCGATTGAGCAGCTGCTCTGCGATGTCGAGTCCCGCGACATGGCCTGCGGGTCCGGTCTTGATTGCGGCGGCAATTGTGCTGGCGCCTGTGCCGCAACCAACATCCAGCAGGCTTTCCTTTGGGCGAATATCTGCCCGCTCCAGGAGGCGGCCAAGTATTGCTGATAACACCGCATCGAGGAAAGTTTCCTGTGCAATCCATTGATGGCCAGATTCAGAATTCCAATAGTCGGCTTGCGCAGAATTGGCGTCTGACATTTTGAACCTCCCATTTTCCGGATTGATGTTAGCCGGAAAGCGAAGATGGGCGAAGCCTGGATGAGGCTGCGCCAGGCGTCAAAAAAGTGTTTAGCTTTTCATTTCCACGAGGCGGGATTTGGCGGCAAAATAGGCGTCACCGGTGCTCTTGAACTCACCACACTCCTGAATGGCCTTGGCGCCAAAAATTTCACAGAACAGGCTGTTGCTGGTCTCCCATTTGCCGGTGCCTTCGCCCCTGGCGTCATCCTGGTAATTGAAGGTTCCATCGGCATTGTAAGTCACAAAACCGTTGCCGTCGCTGCGGGTGTACTGAAATGTCTTGCCGACGATTGCCGTTTGAATTTCCGAGGCGCTGAATTGCTTGATGGGCTGGGCCACGGCTTTTGAACCTGCGCCGCCGTCGCCATCAATGAAGCGGACGCCCTTGGGGCCTGTGGCGCAGCCGGCGAGGCCAAGCGAAGCCACGCAAATGACACTCAATACTCTGCTACCTGGTTTCACGATCAGCTTCCGTCCCCGACTTCACGCCATGTGCCACAGCTTTGCCGCGGCATCAAGAACTATACCCCCTGTGAAGGCAGCACGACAACCTTGGAGCCCACGGGGACGCGCAAATAGAGATCGGCAATGTCCTGATTGAGCATGCGGACGCAGCCGGAAGACATTGCCTTGCCAATCGAGGAGGGGTCATTGGTGCCGTGAATGCGGTACAGCGTGTCGGCGCCATTGGCATAGAGATAGAGGGCGCGGGCGCCCAAGGGGTTTTCCGGGCCGCCGGGCATGCCATTGGCCCATTTCGCCGCATTTTCGTCACGAACGACCATTTCTTCCGGCGGCAGCCAGCGCGGCCAGCGCCGCTTCATGCCGATTTTTGCCTCTCCGCTCCAGGAAAAACCTTCGCGGCCGACGCCGACGCCGTAGCGGATGGCCTGGTGGTTTTCGAGGACGTGGTAGAGGTGGCGGTGCTCGGGATCGACGATGATGGTGCCGGGCCATTCGCTGCCGGAATAATCGACGAGCTGCTTGCGGAAGGTATTGGGGATCTTCTTCAGGTTCGCCGGAACAATCTGATAATCCACCGGTGATTCGGGCGGCGGCAACAGGCTGGGATCGCGGGCAAAGCCATCGCTTTCACCGCCGTAAAGCAGATTTGTCTGCGCAAGTGCCGGAGTTGCAAGGGTTAATAGCGAGAGGGAGCCGAGCAGCAATTTGCGGCGCGAAACGGCAATGGGCATGGCTTCCTCCTTTCCGGCATAAACGGAGAAACCTTATGAAAGTTCCGCGCGGCGGGAGGGTGAAAAAGCTGTGGCGATTATGTGGCTTTGGCTCACGCCAGCGTGAAGGTGGCCTGTCCAACCTGATAGACATTGCCGGAGCCGGTTATTGGCTGGCAATTCAGGGCGACGCCCTTGGGCAGGAAGGGAGCGGGGGCGAAAGCTTCGCAGAGCTGGCCATCCTTGGCGCTCCAGGTGCCAGTGGTTGTGCCCTTTCCGGTGACTTCCACAAGGGATGTGCCATCGGAAGCGTAAAGGGTGACGCCGCTGTTGTTGGGGCCGGACCAGCGCCAGCTTTTGCCGGAGAGGATATTCTGGATATCGGCCTGGCTCAGGCCGGCCGGCTGCTGCTCGGTAGTCACATAGGCCCTGTCCTGGCTGGCGCAGGCGGTCAAGCCCAGTGAAATCAAAGCAATAGCTGCGTAGAAACGATAGCTCATGGGAAACTCCGCCGACTAGCCCCTTGGTAAACTCTTAGCATATGGCGACAATGTGGAGAAGGCGTTAACTGTGTGGCGTGTGTGCAATTGCATGACCTGGGCTGCGCTTTTGGTGAGAGTTATGATGCAAAATGCATGACAAAAGTGGAGCCTTATGCGCCAAAATTTGGTCTCACACGCGCAGGAGGTCATTCATGCTAACATGTTAGTATGAATAATATGCGCCACGATTTTGCGGCATTCCCGCCATAGTTTTTCTCCCAACGCAAATGTGGGAGAGCAGCATGACATTCATTTCCAGACTTCTCGTGGCCGGACTTCTGAGCAGCGCGGCAATCGCGCCAGCACAGGCCGAAGTGGTCAAGATCACGCTTCTCGGCGTGGGCGATGTTTACAATTTCAACGGCGGCAAGACGCGGGGCGGCATGGCGCGGCTCAACGCCGTGGCGCGGGCCGAGCGCGCCGCCAACCCGAATTTCCTTTACCTGTTTGACGGCGACCTGCTCTCGCCATCGCTGCTCTCCGGCCTCGACCGCGGCATGAACATGATCGAGCTCACCAATGTGGTGCCCTTCGACCTCGCGGTGCCCGGCAATCATGAATATGATTTCGGCGTCCAGAATTTCGACGACAAACTAAAAGCCTCGAAATATCCCTGGGCGGCGATCAACATCACGCATGCGGACGGCTCCGCCGTGGCGGGGCTTAAGGGCGTGACGGTGAAGGAAGTGGCGGGTGTCAAGATCGCGCTCATCCCGGTGGCGCAGGATACCTCGCCGCAACTGGCCTCCACCGGCGAACTGAAATTCGGGCCTACGGCGCAGACGGCCATCGATGCGGCCAAGCAGGCGCGCAAGGACGGGGCCGAGCTTGTGGTGGGTGTGGTGCAGGCGCCGCATTCCGACGACCAGAAGATGTTCGCCTCCAAGGCCTTCGACGTGATCCTTTCGGGCGACGACCACGACCTTGTGGTGCAATACAACGGCATCACGGCCTATGTGGACACCTCGACCGAGGCCAACCACCTGGTGCCCATCGACCTCACGGTGAACATCGAGGAGAAGGACGGCAAGCGCACCATAAAGTGGGAGCCGAATTTCCGCTTCATCGACACAGCGAGCGTCACCCCCGATCCGGAAACGCAAAAGCTGGTGGATGCTTTTGCGGCCGAGCTCGACAAGGAGCTTAACGTGGTGATCGGCAAGACGACGGGGCCGCTGGACAGCCGGCGCAACATTGTGCGCACCCAGGAGGCGGCCATCGGCAACCTGATCGCCGATGCGATGAAAGACGCGGTTTCAGCCGACATCGCCATCACCAATGGCGGCGGCATCCGCGCCGACAAGGAATATGCGGCGGGGAGCGAGATCACCCGGCGCGACGTGTTGAGCGAATTACCCTTCGGCAATGTGACGGTTCTGACCGAGGTGACCGGCAAGCAAATCTGGGAGGCGCTGGAAAACGGCTTCAGCAAATATGAAGACGGGGCAGGGCGTTTCCCGCAGGTATCAGGCCTCAAGGTTGTGGCCGATGTGAAACAGCCCGCAGGCTCACGCGTGGTCTCGGTGATGGTGGGCGACGAGCCGCTAGACCTCACGGCCACCTACAAACTTGCCACCAATGACTACATGCTGGACGGCGGCGACGGCTACACGGCGCTGAAGGGCGGCAAGGTGACGGTGGACGCGCGCGGCGGCAAGCTGATCGCCAATGACGTGATGGTGCTGCTGAAGAAGCTGGGGACGGTGGATGCGAAAGTGGAGGGGAGGATTGTGATACAGTAGGGGGCACCTGAAAATTTCACTTATTTTGCAACAATCTTAGCGCATTCACAGTTACAAGAACGGTGGCTCCCGTATCGGCAAGAATGGCAATCCAAAGGCCGGTGATGCCAAGAACAGTAGTGACAAGGAACACTAGCTTCAGGCCCAATGCGACGGCGACATTCTGGCGAATGACTGAAATCGTCCTGCGCGATAACTTCACCAATGCAGCCACATCCGATACGCGATTGTTCATGACTGCAGCGTCAGCGGCTTCAATTGCCACATCAGTGCCAGAGCCCATTGCGATGCCGACAGTTGCAGCCGCAAGGGCTGGCGCGTCGTTAATGCCATCGCCGACCTTGGCTATCCCGCCATCGCCAGCCTGCTTTTTGATATGAGCCAACTTGTCCTCAGGAAGAAGCTCAGCCATGACTTTCATGCCAAGTATCTTGCCAACGGCGTCAGCATTAGCGCGATTGTCGCCAGTCAGCATGATTGGTTGCAGGCCCAGACCAATGATTTCCTTCAAGCCGGCAATGGCATCCCGCCGTGGCTCGTCGCGGAGCGCGATAATGCCTATTGGCCTGCTATTCCTCAAAACGACAGAAACGCTTTTGCCTTCGCTCTCCAAGGCGGCGGTGCGAGACATCACTGCTTGATCCGTGACGCCAAGCCTCGCTGCGGCACCAATGGTGATCAGCTTGCCATCAACCGTAGCTCGAAGTCCCTTGCCGGGAATGGCATGTGATTCCGCTGCCGCGAACTCCAACTTCTTTGCGCCCGCATAGGCAACTATGGCAGCAGCCAAGGGGTGCGATGATCCCGATTCGGCAGCAGCGGTAATCCTCAGAAGATCATCCGCCTTGATGCTCCCGATTGGCTCAATGTCCGTTACCTTTGGTTTGCCTTCGGTCAAGGTTCCCGTCTTGTCGAAGGCGATATGCTTGACCTTGCCGATGGCCTCCAGCACACCACCACCCTTGACCAGCAATCCACGCGTGGCACCAGCCGCAAGAGCTGAGGCAATGGCGGCAGGCGTTGATATAACCAAGGCGCAGGGGCACCCGATAAGCAGCAGTGCAAGGGCGCGGTAGATCCAGGTGTCCCAAGGCTGCTGCATTGCAAGTGGAGGCACAACGGCAACAGCAATAGCAAGCAGGCAAATTGCTGGCATGTACCATTGTGCAAACTGATCAATAAATCGTTGGGAAGGAGCCTTGGCATCGGCGGCTTCTTCCACCAGTTTCACCACACGGGCGATGACGGTGTCTTCCGCAGGTTTATCCACCCGAACACGCAAAACTGCTTCGTTATTGATGGAGCCAGCAAGAACCAAGTCACCCTTGTCCTTGTTGCGGGGCATGGATTCGCCTGTAATGGCTGACTCATCCACCGAGGATGTGCCCGAAATGATTGTGCCATCAGCGGCTACGCGATCGCCGGGGCGAACAACAATGAGAGTTCCTATCGCTATCTTCCCGATTGGGGTTTCGACCAAGCCATCCGGGGTTTCCACCATCGCGGCTTTCGGCGCGATCTGGGCCAACGCCTTGATGCCGGAGCGGGCACGGCCAGCTGCGATGCCTTCCAACAGCTCACCCACTGCAAACAGAAACACCACCAGTGCCGCTTCCGCAGTGGCATTGATTATTAGTGCTCCAAGAACGGCAATGGTCATAAGCATCTCAATGGTGAACAGTGAACCGGCCATAAAGGCGGAAAGTGCGCGACGGGCGACCGGGAATGCCCCGACTATGGCGGCGAGAAGAAACAACCAATATGAGATTGACGGCAAAGCATATTGCGCGGCGTAGGCCAATCCAATCATAAACCCGGTCAACAAGACAAAAAGCCCGCGCTGCGATTTCCACCAAGGCCCATCTATAGGCTCCCCGTGGCCGGAATGGTCTTGCCCGTCATCACTGGTGTGGCCGACTGCTTCAGCAGATAGCGGCTTGGAAACTTTTTGCCTTATGCCGTAGCCAAGCTTCTTCACCGCTTCAGTTACTTCAACGGCCTTTTCTGGCGTCTCCAGGTTGACCGTCAGGCTTTCGGTTTGCATTCCTACGGTCACCTTGGAAGCGCCCGAAATCCTGCTTACTGCTTTCTCAATTTTGGCCCCACATGCAGCACAATCCATGCCCGTGAGATCAAAGCGGCAAGGCACCGAGGAAAGATTGTTCAATTCCTTGTCCATTCTGATCATACAAGCTGCCGTCTATTCATGCTTCTTAATGGCTGCATCAATGGCAGCTTTCACTTCCGTCATTTCCTTGTGGCCATCAATCATCTGGCCATTGACAAAAATTGCCGGCGTTCCCTTGATTCCAAAATCCTCTGCGGCTTTTTTCGAAGCTTCAAAAATTGCTTTTGAAAGCTCAGCACGCTTGAGGCAAGCCTCGAATGCTGGCCTGTCCATCCCGGATAACTGCATGATCCGGAACAGCTCATCGGCTGGATTGCTGCTTTTCTTCCAGGTTTCCTGTCGGCGAAACATCATGTCGATGGTCGGGAAATATTTGTCGTCGGGCACGCACCGCGCCAGCATAAATGCCCCCATGGCCAGCTTGTCCAAGGGAAATTCACGGAAAATGAACCGCACCTTCCCGGTATCGATGTATTCAGCCTTGATGAGAGGCAGAACCTTCTCATGAAACTCGGCACAGTGGGGACACGTGGCAGAGGCGTATTCCACCATTACGACTGGCGCATCGGCCTGGCCCAGAACGCGATCTCCCAAAGGCGAAGCCGCCACGAGCATTTTGCTTGCAGCATCGGTTGCGTCCTGAGCCTGCGCCCAAGGGGCAAGCGGGTGAGCCAAGAGCAGGGCCCCAAATGCCAATGCCTGAATTGATCGCCTTCTGTTCATTGCATATGCCACTTTTCTTCCTTTTCCCAATACACGGGTGTGTGATTTGATTTGTTGGTCGGCAGGATACAACCTCTAGCCGCTGGAGATTCAAGAGGTAATTTCATGTCCAACATGGCCATCGGTAAACTCGCCGTGATCGCCGCCACCAAGGTTCAGACGATCCGCTATTACGAGGAGATCGGCCTTATCCGCCCGTTCAGCCGCACGGAAGGCGGTCACCGCATCTACGGACCTGACGATATGCAGCGGCTTAAGTTTATCCGCCATGCACGGGAACTTGGCTTCGGCATCGGCGAAATTCGTGAACTGCTCCAACTATCCGATAATCCTGAAACGAGTTGCTCTACCGCCGATGCCATTGCAAGGTCACAGCTTGAAAAGGTCGAAATCCGGCTGGAGAAGTTGAGGGTTTTGCGAAAAGAACTCAAGCGCATGGTGGGCGAATGCGGTCATGGGCGGGTCAGCCATTGCCGCGTCATTGAAGTCTTGAGTGACCACAGGCATTGCAGCAGCGAGCACTAAACCGGAAGTTTTGTCGGCTTAGAGCCGAGAGCGGGTGATAGATAACAGCCGCGGCCTGCAATCTGGCCAAGTGATGGTGGCCGTGCACCTTGCGCTGCCGGGAAAGGCTGATAAGCTTGGTTTTTTACTGCCTCTAAAGCCCTTGTGAGAAAGCTCCCGTGGTGGATTGCGCATGAATAGTTCCCTCCGGCCCGCCGACTTGCCGCGCGGCAGTCGCGGTGCGTTCACCCTTGATCCGGCGACATCGCCGACGCTGCCGTCGCGCTACTATACGGATCCGGAGATTTACGCGGCGGAGATGCGCGCCATCCATCAGAAGAGCTGGTGCTATGTGGGCCATGTCTGCGACGTGGCGGAGCCAGGCCGGTATTTCACCGACACGGTGGGGGAGCAGCCCATTCTCGTGGTGAGGGGCCAGGACGGGGTGATACGCGCCTTCTACAATGTCTGCCAGCACCGCGGCCACGAGTTGCTGAAGGGTGCGGGGCAATTGAAGGCCAAGGGCATCTCCTGCCCCTATCATGCGTGGTTCTACCGGCTGGACGGCAGCCTGGCGGCAGCACCGATGACGGACCGCGTGCGGGACTTTGACAAGTCGTCCTACACGTTGAAGGAAATTTCCGTGGGGTTCGCCGCGGGGCTGATCTTCATCAATCTCGACCCCAATTGCCTGCCCCTGGAGCAGGAGATGGCGGGCTTCGGCGACAACATCAAGTCGTGCCATCCGTCGATTGAAAGCTGGGTTGTGGCGGAGCGCCTGAACTACAAGATCAAGGCCAACTGGAAGGTCGTGGTGGACAATTTCTCCGAGGCCTATCACGTGCCCATCGCCCATCCGCAGCTTTCCAAAGTGCTGGAGCAGGAGATGATCGAGTTCGTGGCCGAGCGGCGCTGGACCTTCAACCGCTTCAAGAGCAAGGCGGGTTTCCCGGGCCTCGAGCTGGTGCCGGGGTCGCCCTATTACGCCTGGCAGGCGTGGCCGCATCTCTGCATGCTGTCCCTGCCGGGTTCGGAAAACCTTGTCGTGCTGCGCATGGCGCCCGATGGGGTGGGAGCTTGCGCCGAGCGGGTGGACATCTACGCGCCGGCGGGGCAGGCGGAACCCAACCCCAAGCTTCTGGCGGTGCGCAATCTTTTCATGGACATGTTCAACATCGAAGACATCTCCATAGTGGAGAGCGTGCAGCGGGGCCTTCAGTCAATGGGCTATGACCAGGGGCGCTACGTGTGCGACGACGGCAACTCATGGTTTTCAGAAGTGCAGCTGCACTGGCTGCACATGCAGGTTCTGACGGCACTTTCCGGGCGGGGCTGACGTGATCCGGACATGCGCCGGCCCGGTTCCGCACGGGCAGGAAGGGCACTGAACTCAGTCGCTGCCGCCGACGCTGAAGGTGAACCGGTTTTTTATCACTTTCCCCGACGAGGTGAAAACATCATACACCACCGTATAGGAATCCGGTTCGAGCTGGCCGAAGGGCAACTGGCAGGACGTGGCATCGCAAAATCCGTCGCCGACGCCGGCGACCCAAAGCTGGGTGCCGCCCTTGAGCAATTCCAGACCTGACATGGTGGGGTCGATAGCCTCGTTGAACTCGACGCGGACCACCTGGATTTCACCGGTCACGGTGCTTCCATCGAGGGGAAAAGTTGTTTTGGGCGCGTCTTGCGCCGGGGCGGGGACAGGCGCCGCCAAAACCGCCAGAAGCACGGCGGCAACAAAACCCTGCCGGAAAACTGAACTCATGGGAGATCCCTACTCAGGCTTTCACACATTCATGGCGAGTCACAGGGCAACCCGCCGTTTGGAGGGCATTGTGCGGGTCACGATCAGTTTGTCAATGCGGCGGCCGTCAAGATCGACAATCTCGAAGTGGAACTCACGCTCCTTGAAGGAATCGCCGGTCTTCGGGATCCGTCCGAGGCGGTCCAGCGCAAATCCGGCAACGGTCTGGTATTCGCGGGTCGGCGGAATCGACATGCCGAGGCGGTCCGACAACAGGTCAATGGGGGTGCTGCCGGATACCAGCAGGGAGCCGTCGCCGCGCTCGCATATATCAGGTTCAGGCTCCGAATCGTCGTGGCGGAACACGCCGACGATTGCCTCGAGGATATCGGTGGTGGTGACCACGCCTTCAAGCTTGCCATACTCATCATAGACCAGGCCGAAATGCACGTCGGATTCCTTGAGGAGGTTCACCACGTCGAGGGCATCGAGCGTTTCGGGAATGGCGGGGGCCTGCTTCACGAGCTTTTTGATGCTGGGGGCGCGGCGGCGCAGCAGGGCGGCGGCCACGTCCTTGGCCTGCAGCACGCCGATGATGTTTTCCCTGCTTCCCTCATAGGCAATGAAGCGCGAATGGCCGCTGTCGGCCATCTGCTTGCCGATTTTTGCCGGCGCTTCGTTGACGTCAATCATTTCCACGCCGGTGGCCGGCGTCATGAGGGTGCGGACCAGCCGGTCGCCAAGGCGCATGACGCCGGCGATCATCGTGCGCTCTTCCGGCGCAAGAACGCCTTCCGATTCCGCTTCGGCTATCAGGGCATGGATTTCAGCATCGGTCACGGTGCTGTCCTTGACCCGGTTTTGCCCGAGAAGCGCCAGCACCAGGCGGCCGGAACGCTCAAGCAGCCAGACAAGGGGGGCGGACACCTTGGCGAGGATGGTCATGGCGGGCGCCACGAGGCAGGCGATGCGCTCGGGATTGCGCAGGGCGATCTGCTTGGGCACCAATTCGCCGATGATCAGCGAGAGGTAGGTGATCGCGCTGATCACCAGGCCAAAGCCAAGAGGCTCGGCCACATTTTCAGCCAGACCGAGGGTGAGGAACCAGCCGGACACGCGCCCGCCAAGCGTCGCCCCGGAGAAGGCGCCGGCCAGAATGCCGATCAGGGTGATGCCGATCTGGACCGTCGACAGGAACTTGCCCGGATTCGATGCGAGCGCCAAAGCCCGGTTGGCGCCTTTGACATTTTGATCGGCCATTGTGCGCAATTTGGCGGCTCGGGACGAGGCGATAGCCAACTCCGACATGGCCAGGAGGCCGTTCAGCATGATCAGGAGGACGATGAGGGCAACTTCAAGATAAGGCATATTTGCTTTTGTGGTCCTGATTACGCGAGAAACTCGTCGCGGCGCGGCGTGAAGGTGTCGATCAGCAGGCCTTCCTCCAAAGCCACGACACCATGCACAAGGTTTGGGGCGACAATGTAGCTTCCGCCGGCAGTGAGCCTGGTGGTGACGCCAGCGATGGTGACGTCAAAGCTGCCTTCCGCCACATAGCTCACCTGGGTGTGGGGGTGGGAATGGAGCGCCCCCACAGCGCCTTTGTCGAAGCTGAAGGCGACGAGCATGAGTTCCGGGCGCTGGGCGAGGACGGCGCGCCTGTTGCCGGGGGCGACCTCCGTCCATACCGTATCATCTGCCAAGCCGAAAGCTTTGCCAATTTCCGTTGCCATGGGCCTTGTATAGCTGCGAATGTGCGGCAAACCAATCCCACAATCGGAGCGCCCCATGACCGCCGACCATCCTGTTACAGACACGGCCATTATCGGCAGCGGCTTCATCGGCCGGGCCTGGGCCATAAGCTTTGCACGGGCAGGGGCACGGGTGCGGCTGTGGGACCAGGCGGCGGACCAGACGACCGGGGCCCTGGCTTATATCGGCGGCGTTCTGGAGGATCTTTCGCGCAATGACCTGCTGAACGGCAAGACGCCCAGGTCGGTGTCGAGCCTCATCTCGGTTGCAGGGAGCATGGCGGAGGCGCTGGCTGAGGCAACTTACGTGCAGGAAAACACGCCGGAGGTTCTGGCGACGAAGATAAAAGTTTTCGAGGCGCTTGACGGATTGGCGCGGGCCGATGCGGTGCTGGCGAGCTCGACTTCAGCGCTTTTGCCATCGCGCTTTACGGAGCACTTGAAGGGCAGGGGACGCTGCGTTGTGGTGCATCCAATCAATCCGCCCTATCTGATCCCGGCGGCGGAAATCGTGCCTTCACCTTGGACAAGGCCAGAGACGGTGGAGCGGGCGCGGCGTTTTCTGGTGGAGGCCGGACATGCGCCGCTGGTGATGAAGCGCGAGCTTGACGGCTTCATCATGAACCGCCTGCAGGGGGCGCTGCTGGAAGAAGCCTTCCGGCTGGTGGCCGATGGCTATGCTTCGGTGGAAGATATTGACATCGGCATCAAGGACGGGCTGGCGCTGCGCTGGTCGTTCATGGGGCCGTTTGAAACGATGGATCTCAACGCGCCGGGAGGCGTGCGTGATTATGCGGCGCGCTACCAGGGGATTTATGAAAACCTGTTCCACCAGATGCAGCGGCGGGTGGACTGGACAGGCGAAGTGATGAAGACAGTGGAAGCGGACCGGCGGGCACTGTTGCCGGCGGAGCAATTGCAGAGGCGTCAGGTATGGCGTGACAAGCGGTTGATGGCGCTTCTCGCCCACAAGCGCGGGCAAGCAAAAACGAGTTGAGTCAGCCGTGAGACTGCCGCAGCGGATGCCGGGCCGTCGCGATTTCAACTCTTGCTGCCGGGCGCGCCCTGAAAGAAATCACATTCGATGACAGCCTGCGTTTTTCGGCCACGCGCCTGTCCATCTCGATCTGTTCGAGTTCGATGAGCCTATAGACCTGCGATAGCGAGAGGCTCGCGGGCTGCTCATCATTCCGGCCATCAGTTGTCAATTCAGGGGATTCCACCGCAATCATCCGTTTGCAACAGCCATAAGATCTCGCAGCTGAACCGAACATGAATAGTCAACTGGCCTGTAGGCGACATGCCATGATTCTCATGGCAAAACTGAGACGAAAGAAAGGAAAAGGGCAGATAGCGCCTTATTGCCGGCAGAAGTTTCCGCAATGACCATATCCGACGAGTTGCACGTCTCGCCGGATGTGCCGTTGCGCAGGCAGCTACCTACTGAAGGATATGGGCATCGGCAGGCTGGAGATTTAAGGCGCCATATACTTGCCGCCTGGGTGCAGGCCCGGAAGATCCAGCGGGCCCAGGCGGCGCTTTTTCCATTTCCAGTGGTCCTTCTTCATCCTGAATTGACGGTTTGGCAGCGGCGCTGCAAAGCCTGTCGCATACAGGTTGGATGAAAGGATCGGCTCTGCTGCGGGCTGGTCGAGATTGTCGCCTCTCAGGTAGATGTAGGTGACTTGCGGCGGGGGCACGTCGCTGCCGCCGTAGAAGTAGTTCACGCCATCGCGCTCCTTCTGGATAATGCCAATCTGGCGCTGGTTGCAGACTTCCGGGGCGCTGCAATAGCTATTCTGCTGGTCGACATTCAGGCGTTCTGCCTGGGCTGGACCTGCTGCAAGGCCAATGGCCATGGTAGCGGCGAAACTCAAGGCAAGCGGCATACTCTTGTGTACAAACATGACGTCCTCCATTATCCCCGCATAGAAGAGATTGTGCCCGGAAAATGATGCCTGTCAAGGGGATGCCATGAGCGCCACACCCACCGTCGAAAGCCTTCACGCCCAATGGGTTGCGGCGTTCAATGCCCATGACCTTGACCGGCACATGGCGCTCTACATGGAGGATGCCATGCTGTTCGGGGCGGTGGATGAATTGCAGGATGGACGCACCGCAATCCGGACCTATTTCGGGGGGCGCGGGCCGGACGTGCGGGTGAAATCCTACCCGATGCCGAAGGTGCGGCAGGTGAGCGCCGATGTGGCAATTACCGCGGGGCATGTGGATTTTGCCGATGGCGACACGCCCGACCCCTACCGCATGACCTGGGTTCTGGTGAGGCGGGACGGCAACTGGCGGATTGCCCAGCATCACGGTTCGCGGCGGCGAGGCGCCTAACACCCTGCTACTTCTACTTGGTATACATCAATTGAATATTCTGTAAGTTGGCTCCGTATCCAAAGATGGAGTAGGGGACATTTCAATCAAGCAGTTGCCGGCGGTCTTGGCCGCCGGATTTATTTGCGGGGTTCTCGTTGTCGTTTTGAGCATCGGCAACGCGACGCTTCTGGCGCGCGGCGACCTGGCCCATTCGGTTGCGATGATCGCGGGCCTCATTCTCTTTGCGGCGGCGGTGCTGGCCATATCCACGGCCTATTTCAGCACCATTCCCGGACAGGTGACGGCGACGCAGGAAATCTCGGTGGTGGCCATGGGGACCGTTGTCGGCGCGGTTTCGGCGGCCTTCACGGGAGCGCGAACGGATTCGGCTTATCTCGCAACAATCGTGGTCGCGATGGGCCTGACAACGCTGCTTTGCGGGTTTGCGATGTTCTGGCTGGGGCGGGCCAGGTTCGGGCGCATCATCCGCTTCGTGCCCTATCCTGTCTTTGGCGGATTTCTGGCCATTACCGGGTGGTATCTCCTAAGAGGCGGCTTGGAAACAGTTGTGGGGCACCCCCTCACTTTGCAAAACCTTGGCAGCCTGTTTGAATCCGGCACGAGCATCAAGGTGGCACTCGCGGTGGCTTTCGTTGTCCTCGTGCAATTTTTCAATGCACGCGTGTCATCGGGAGCCTTCCTGCCAATCGCCATCATCGCGACAATTGCCATGTTCAATATCGCCGTGTTGTTTCTAGGCGTTTCACAGATACAACTTGAGCAGCTGGGTTGGGTGATCACTGTCCCGGCGCAGGACGCGATATGGCCGCCATTCGGCCTTTCGGACCTGGCGCGGCTGGACTGGACTGCGATTGGCGCCGGGCTGCTCTACGCCCCGTTCGTTGTCTTGGTCACCGCGGCTGCCTCCATGATGAATGTCAGCGGCATCGAACTCGAGCTCAAGGGCGACGTGGACCTCAACCGTGAGCTCCGCTCCATGGGGATCGGCAATGTGCTTTCGGGACTGGGGGGCGGTGTTCCCGGCTTTCCCGGCGTATCGGCCACTTTGCTGGCGGTGCGCATGGGAGCGGCGGAACGAACTGTTGGCGTCGTCACGGGCCTTATTTTGATGCTGGCGTTGATCTACTCATCGCAGCTTCTCACCGCAGCGCCAGCGCCACTTTTCGGGGCTCTGCTGATGTGGATCGGCGTATCCCTTCTGATAGACTGGGTGATCAAGCCATTGCGGACTTTGCGGCGGAGCGAACACGGCATCATCCTGCTTATCCTTGCCGTCAGCATTGCCGCCGGCTTTCCGTCCGGCATCGTCACCGGGCTTTTGGCGGCCCTGGTTCTCTTCGTCTTCGAATATGGGCGGGTGGAAGGGGTGCGGTTCGTGGCGAGCGGCCACGACTACCGCAGCCGCATGCTTTCGGACGAACGCCGCATCGCGCTCGAACCGCACGGAAACGCCATCATGGTGATGAAGCTCTCGGGCTTCATTTTTTTCGGCACCAGCGACCGCATCATCCAGAAAATCAAAGACCGGGTCCTTTCCTCCGCCGAGGGGCCGCTGCGCTTTGTGGTGATGGATTTCCGCCGCGTGTCGGGCATCGATTCCTCCACCATCCTGAGCTTCGACCGCCTGAGAAGGCTGGCGCAGAAAGACGGGTTCACTGTTATACTGACGCGCCTGCATGAACAAACGGCAGCACGGCTTCGCGCCAGCGGCCTCGACATCGGCGCAGCGCCCTTCCATCAGGAACCGGACATCGACGCCGGGGTGAGCTGGGCCGAAAACGGGATACTGAAAGTTTCCGCGCCCGAGACTCTGGTTGCACCGCTGGATCCCGAAGTGGCTGCCACCAAATTTTTTGGCGATGCCGCTTTGGCCAAGGCCTTGATAAAGTATTTTGAAAAGAGGGAGTTCGAACCTGGTTCGCATCTGATAACCCAGGGTTCGGCGGCCGATGACATCTATTTCATCGAATCCGGAGAAGGGGTTGTGGTGCTGGAAGCCGAGCAGGGAAGCCCGGTGCGGCTCATGGCCTTTGGCATTGGCACCATTCTTGGCGAAGTTGCGTTCTACCGCGGCGAGCGCCGTTCCGCCTCAGCCCTGGCAAGCAGCCATGTGAAGGCCTGGCAATTCAAACGTTCCGCCCTTGCCGAGATTGAGCGGAAGTCGCCGAAACTCGCGGCGGCGTTTCACCTTCAGATTGCCCGCGCCCTGGCTGAGAGATTGCAAAACGCCAACCGGCTGATACGGGTGCTGGCTGATTGAAACGGCGGTTGATGCCTTGACGCTCGCCGCGCTGGAAACGTAAGTTTGATTCTTGGAAAAGTCGGCACGCGCGCCGCGCCGGAGTTCAGGTGGTTAAAACAGGAACAGCAATTCCAATCAAACGGGGAGCGGCAGTCCTGGCGGCCGGGTTTATCGGCGGAATACTTGCGGTCTCTCTGGCAATTGGCAATGCAACCCTTCTGGCGCGCGGCGATTTGGCCGGTTCGGTCACTTCTCTCGTGAGCCTCATCCTGCTTGCGGCGGCCATATTGCCGATGACCACTGCCTATTTCAGCGCCATTTCCGGACAGGTGACGACTCCGCAGGCCATCTCCGTCGTGGCGCTTGGCACGGTTGTGGGCGCGGCGTCGGCGGCCTTCGCCGGGGCGCGGACGGACCCGGCCTATCTCGCAACGATCATCGTAACGATTGGACTGACGACGCTGCTCTGCGGCCTCGCCATGTTCTGGCTTGGAACGGCAAGGCTCGGACGCATCATCCGCTTTGTTCCCTATCCGGTGTTCGGCGGATTTCTCGCCATTACCGGGTGGTATCTGCTGACGGGCGGGCTGGAAATCGTTGCCGGACATCCCTTGAGCCTGCAAAATCCTGGCAGCCTGTTTGATCCCGCAACGGGCATCAAGGTAGCCCTTGCGATTGCTTTCGTCGGGATCGCACAGTTCAACCCGCGGGTGCCTTCCGGGGCTTTGTTGCCCTTTGCCGCCGTTGCCACCATTTCCGCGTTCAATGTTGTGGTGCTGCTTCTCGGCGTTTCGCAAATTGAACTTGCGGAGATGGGCTGGATCATCACCGCTCCGCCGCAACAGGCTTGGCTGCAGTTCGGCGTGTCCGATCTGGCGCGGCTGGACTGGAGCGCGGTTGGAGCGGGGCTGATCTACGCGCCTTTCGTTATTTTGGTGACCGCAGCGGCCGCCATGATGAATGTCAGCGGCATTGAAGTCCGGCTCAAGAACGACGTGGAGCTTAACCGGGAGCTCCGCTCCATGGGGCTGGGTAACGTGCTTGCGGGATTAGCGGGCGGCAGTCCCGGCTTTCCCAACGTACCAGCCACCCTTCTGGCGGTTCGCATGAGCGGGGCGGACAGGGGCGTCGGCATCGTGACCGGAGCCGTGGCGGTGGCAGCATTGATTTTCTCTCCCCAGCTTTTTGCCATAGCACCGGCGCCCCTGTTCGGGGCGCTTCTGATGTGGCTTGGGGTTTCGCTGCTGATCGATTGGGTGGTCAAGCCATTCCGGACCCTGAACCGAAGCGAGTATGGCATCATCCTGCTCATTCTTGCCGTCAGCATTGCAGCCGGCTTTCCGGCGGGCATCGTCACCGGGCTTTTGGCGGCGCTGGTCCTTTTTGTTTTCGAGTATGGGCGGGTGGAGGGCGTGCGCTTCGTCGCCACCGGCCATGACTATCGCAGCCGGATGCTTTCGGACGAACGCCGCGTGGCGCTGGAACCGCATGGCAACGCCATTGTCGTCATGAAGCTGTCAGGCTTCATTTTCTTCGGCACGAGCGACCGGATCATCCAGAAAATCAGCGAGCGGGTGCTTGCCGCCGCGGCGGAACCGATACGCTTTATCGTGATGGATTTCCGTCGGGTGACAGGCATCGATTCCTCCACCATCCTGAGTTTCAACCGGCTTAAAAGGCTGGCGCAAAAGCACGGGTTCGCCGTCATCCTGACGAGCTTGCAAACGGAAACAGCAGCACGGCTCCGCGACAGCGGCATGGACGTCAATGCACTGCCCTTCCATGTGGAGCCCGACATCGATGCCGGCGTAAGTTGGGCCGAAAATGGAATCCTGCGGGTGTCGGCTCCCCAGACGCTTGTTTCGCCACCCAAGCCTGAATTGGTCGTCGAAAAATTTCTTGGCGATGCCGCCTTGGCCAAGGCGCTGATAAACTATTGCCAGGAAAAGCAGTTCGCGCCCGAGTCCCAGCTGATTGCCCAGGGCTCCGTGGCCGATGACATCTATTTCATTGAATCCGGGGAAGGGGTTGTCGTTCTCGAGACCGGGGAGGGAAGCCCGGTGCGGCTCATGGCCTTTGGCGCCGGCACCATTCTTGGCGAAGTTGCGTTCTACCGGGGCGAGCGGCGCTCAGCCTCGGCCTTGGCCAGCAGCCCCGTGAAGGCGTGGCAGCTCAAGCGCTCCGCCCTTTCAGAGATTGAGCGGAAGTCGCCGAAACTGGCGGCGGCGTTTCATCTTCAAATTGCCCGTGCCCTGGCTGAGAGATTGCAAAACGCCAACCGGCTGATACGGGTGCTGGCCGATTGAGAGTGCGCTTAAAGGGAAATTGCTGATTTAAGCGGAACCTTTCCCCCACATGCTGGTTATTGCGCCGTCGCCGGCACTGAAGGTGCTTGCATTCTGACGTGTCCGGTGGGCTTGCCGCGGTTCACGCCAAGGCAATGGTTATTGGGTTTGAGTAGCCCCTTTGACCGATAACCGAGCCCCGCCACTCCCCAGCGGCGGGGCTTTTTATTCTGCCCGCGGCAGGAACCTTTCTGCAGTGCCTTCGTTTTGTGCAAAGCGTTTCCCAACGCTACGGGCTTACCTGAGCCCAGTTGCCTCTGACTTACCCCGCGGCTGCAAAGCCTGCGGGGATTTTTTCAGGCTCGCCATGCCTTGACGCTCGGCCCGCCAGAAACGTAAGTTCGTTTCCCAACTGGAGGCCGGACGTGATTTTTCGCCAGCTTTTTGATAGTGTCTCGGGCACCTACAGCTATCTCATCGCCAGCCGCAAGGGGGCGGAGGCGCTGATCATCGATCCGGTGCTGGAGAAGGTGGACCGCTACCTGCAACTGATGAACGAGCTTGATCTCCGGCTGGTGAAGGCCGTCGACACGCATATCCATGCGGACCATGTGACGGGGCTCGGCGCGCTGCGCGACCGGACGCGCTGCATGACGGTGATGGGCGAACACTCGAAGGCCGATGTGGTCTCGCTGCGGCTGGGCGACGGCGACAAGCTCGATATCGAGGGCGTGAGCCTTGGCGTGATCTACACGCCGGGGCACACGGATGATTCCTATTCCTTCACCATGGACGACCGGGTTTTCACCGGCGACACGCTGCTGATCCGCGGCACGGGGCGGACCGATTTCCAGAACGGCGACGCGCGGGCGCAGTATGACTCGATTTTCAATCGGCTACTGAAGCTGCGTGACGATACGCTGGTGTACCCGGCGCATGACTACAAGGGCGACACGGTGAGCACCATCGGCGAAGAGCGGCGCAGCAACCCGCGGCTGCAGGTGAAATCCGTCGACGAATATGTGGATCTCATGGGCAACCTGAAGCTGCCCAACCCGAAAATGATGGACGTGGCGGTGCCGGCCAACATGAAGATCGGACTGGCGCAGGACTCGGTGGCGCGGAAGGGCTGGGCGGTTTCGGCGGCTGATGCGCTGACCTTGGTAGGGCGGAAGGATGTGGCGCTGATTGACCTCCGGGAAAAATCGGAGCGCGAGCGGCATGGGATGATCCCGGGGGCGCTGCATGAGCCTTATCCGAAGCTGCGCGACAATCTTGGCAGCGGCGGATTGCTCAGCGCTCTGGGAGCGACGCGGCGAGTGGTGTTTTTCTGCGCCTATGGCGAGCGTTCGGCGATGGCGGTGCAGGCGGCGCAGGAGGCAGGCATCACTTCTGCCTGCCACATCCAGGGCGGGATTGCCGCCTGGAAGGACGCTGGTGGTCCCTTGGAGCAAGTGGCGGTAGTCCAAAATTGATCACAATGTGACTTAAAAAAATCATTTAAGATCAAAATCTTAATCTCATTCCGTGGTTAAAGGGACACAATTACGCCACAATTGGAGTCTTAATTTTTGCGGGGCCATAAAATGCGGATAACCGAGGTTATTCTGTATAATGGTCGACGATTCACCCACCCCAAGGCCGCATAGTTCTTTGCCCATGGCGCCGCGCTTGCAGCGGTCCGACCGGTTGCGGCGCGTTTTGCGTTCACAGCCACGGGTGAAGCAACCGGCATCGCGCGCGGCGCCTCCAATGAGCCGGCGCATGAAGGGCAATTTCTTCGCCTTCGCTGCGGCGCAGGTGTTGATCGCGGTTGTCGCGTTTGTCGTTGTCACCGACTACATAGCAGACGGCCCCATCAAGCATGGGGTGTCGAGCATCCTTTCGCCAGTTGCAGGCACTGGCCCCGAAGTAAAGTCTGACCAGGACGCGCTCATCGCGGCCATGCCGCCCACGGCGCTCGATGATGTCTCCAAGCAGGAGACAACGGCCATTCACGAGATTCCAGCGGCACCCGAGCCAGTGGAAAAGCCAGCCACTGAAATCGAGAAGCAGGTTGCAATGGTTGAACCTTTGCCACAAGCCGAAGAGCCGCCAGCTGCCATGCTGGATGACTCCACAGTTTCCGAGCCAGCGGAAACTCCACCTGCTAAAATCCAGAAACCGGTTGTAGCCGCTGAACCAGCGTTGCCGGCCGAAGAGCCGGCGGCTGCTCCACCCATTCAGCCGCAGACTGCGGAGAAAGCTGCCGAAGACGTCGTTGCGCTGGCACCCATTCCCGATCTCGCGCCACAGGCGGAGGCTCCAGCCGCAGCGCCGCCT
Organism: uncultured Hyphomicrobiales bacterium; assembly: GCA_902826365.1. Classification (GTDB taxonomy): domain Bacteria; phylum Pseudomonadota; class Alphaproteobacteria; order Rhizobiales; family Aestuariivirgaceae; genus Aestuariivirga. The sequence goes on from CADEEO010000009.1 coordinate 32,834, forward strand.
GCCGAAACCGTGAAGCCAACGCAGGCAGATGGACAAGCGATCCGCGATTGCGCCACGTGCCCTGAGCTGGTGGTGATCAATGGGGGGCAGTTTGCGATGGGCGAGGGAAGCGAAGGCCTGGAACAGCAGGTGAGCCTATCCGGCACGCAGGAGGTGACAATTGCAGCACCATTTGCGATCGGACGCACCGAAATCACCTTTGACGAGTGGAGCCAGTGCGTGGGGGATGGCGGCTGCACGAGCCAGCCCGCCGATGAAAACTGGGGACGCGGGCGCCGCCCGGTCATCAATGTTTCGTTCAATGATGTCACGCAGCAATATCTGCCTTGGCTGTCGGCCAAGACGGGATTCAATTACCGCCTGCCGACAGAAGCTGAATGGGAATTTGCAGCGCGCGGCGGCGCTGCGGCAGCGGCAGGCCAAGCCTATTCCTTTGGCAATGACGGGGCGCTGCTTTGCCAGTACGGAAATGCCGCTGACGGGGCAGGCAGCGCCTGCAGCGACGGATATGCCACCACGGCGCCGGCGGGATCGCTGAAACCCAATGCGCTTGGCCTTTTCGACATGCATGGCAATGCGTGGGAGTGGGTGGGCGATTGCTGGCAACCGCAGTATTCCGCCAAAGCGGCGAAACCGGCCGAGACATGCACGACGCGCGTGCTGCGCGGGGGCTCGTGGGCCAGCAATGCCGCAGCGCTGCGCTCCGCCGCCCGCGGCTGGGAGAGCCAGGACAAGAGCAAGAATTCCATTGGATTTCGTGTGGCGAGAGCGCTGCCATGAACTGCGCAGATTTTAATGGGGAACACGCCGTGAAGAAAAGATCTTTCATTTCCTTGTCATTCCTATCGCTTTCGCTGGTGCTGTTTGCGCTCTTCCTATCGGTTGCGGGCGCCAGGCCCGCAGGCGCGCAAGGGATGATCTCGGCTCCTTCGGAGGAGGATGATCTTGCCGAGGTTGAGCTCGGCGACCTTGGCGAAATGAGCGCCCAGGAAATATCCACCGTGCAACGCCTGCTGCTGCGGCTCGGCTATCTCAAAGACGACAACATGACCCGCACCATGGATGGGCCAACCATCGCGGCGGTCCTTGCCCATCTCAAGAGTGTGAATACATCGCCGAAGGGCTTAAGCGCCGAGAAGATGCTGCGCTCGTTGTTTACCGCGGCGTGGATCAAGGAAGGCTGGGGGTCCGGCACCGCCGACGGCCAGGACCTGGTGGTCGACAAGGCCGAAGTCAAGCTGGCCCAGGAGGCGCTGAAGAAGCTCAACTATGAGCCGGGGCCGATTGACGGCGTGTTTGGGCCGGCAACTTTTTCCGCCGTCGAACTGTTCCAGAATGACAATGGCCTGAATGTTACGGGCCTTCTCAGCCGCAACACTTTCCAGAATGTCACGCGGGCCTTGAACTTCGTGGACAAAAAACCAGTTGGCACGGTGCACATGCTCAATTGGCCGGACTACATGAACCCGGACACTCTGAGCAATTTCGAGAAGGAAACCAACATCCGCGTCATTCACGAGGTGTTCGAGAATTCTTCGGACACCAAGGACCTGCTGCTGCAAGGCTCGCCGCGATATGATGTGATTGTGCAGGAAGGGGCGCAGATGCGCCAGGTGCTGGAAGATGAAACCGCGGTTGAAGCTCTTGACCGCGCCAAGATTCCCAATGCCGGATTTCTCGATCCGGCGGCGCTGGCCTATACCGGTGTCCTTGATCCCGGAAACAAGCACTCGGTTCCCTACATGTGGGGCACCGTGGGGCTTGGGATCAACAAGGAAAAGGTGCAGGCAATCAGGCCGGATGCACCGCTCAACTCGCTGGCGCTGATACTCGATCCGGCGCTTGCCGCCGACCTTTCGAAATGCGGCATCGCGCTGATCGACGAGCCGATTGACGTCATTCCGGCCATGGTTTCCTATCTCGGCGGCGATGTGAAGAACATCGGCATCACCGACCTTGAAGCGGTCGATGTGGCGCTGTCGAAAGTCTCCGACTATATCAAGGTGGTTTCGACCGACAGCTACATCAACAGCCTGTCGGAGGGGAAATACTGCGTGGCCTGGGGCTATTCCGGCGACAATTTCTTCGCGCGCGACCTGGCAAAGGAAAGCAACGCCGGCACCATCGTCTACAACGTTCCGAAGGAAGGCAGCCAATTATGGTTCGACCTGCTGGTCATCCCGGGCAAGGCGCAGAACAAGGCCGGGGCCTACCAGTTGATCAACTACATATTGAAGCCCGAGGTGGCGGCGGCCAACACCAATTTCCTGCAATATGCCAACGCGGTGGTGAATTCGGCGCCATTCATCGAACCGGCGCTGCTCAAGGATCCTGGGCTCTATCCGCCGAAAAGCGTGCTGCAGCGGCTTACGGTGCAGCCGCCCATGGCGCTGAACGTCGAGGTGGAAATGAAGCGGATCTGGGCCAGGCTGACCAAGGAATAGAA
>CADEEO010000009.1:35379-38085 GCA_902826365.1 uncultured Hyphomicrobiales bacterium
ATCTTGATCAGGGATGCGGAGGCCGGGGATGCACGGGCATTGGCGGAGGTTTGCATCATGGCGGGGCATGGGGTGATGGAACTGTTCTACGAAGGGCTGGTTCCGGGCAAGTCGGTGATTGACTGCGTGATGGCACGGCGCATTCTTGACCGGGACAGTTTTGCGGCGTTCAGGAGGTGGCGGGTCGCGATGGACGCTTCGGGAAATATTCTCGGGGCGATGAACAGCTTGCCGCACAAGGCGCTGATGGATGCGCCCGATGATCCGCTGCTGGATGAGGCGAAAATGCGGCCCATTGCGGCGCTGCTGGAGCTCGAGGAAATCCCGGCTGGCAGCTACTATGTGAACATCATCGCGGTCTATCCGCAGCATCGCCGGAGCGGGGCGGGCGCCGCCCTGATGCGGGACGCCGAGAATTTGGCGCGGCTGAAGAATTTTTCCCGGATGAGCCTTTGCACCTTTGAGGATGACCCGGGCCTTATGGGCTTTTACCGGGGGCAGGGATTTGAGACGCAGGCGCGGCGGGCCATTGAACCTCACCCGGCCGTGGCCATGTCCGGCCATTTCGTGCTGATGACGCGGGAGCTTCAGTAAGGTAACTTCGGGGTTCAAACGACTCATGAGAGGATAACACATGAAAATTTCCCAGCGTTTTGCTTTCAGCCTGCTGATGTGTGCGGGCGTCATGTTCGCCGCACCATTCGCCACTGCCCAGGACGGAATGCGGCCTGTGGGGCAACTCACCTATACGCCGGAGGTGCAGACAGGCGTGTTCCAGCTGCGGCCGGAGGACCGGGACATCCGCGCCATGCGCATCGAGGCGCGGGGCGGGGCGGTGGATATCCAGAATGTGCGGCTGGTTTACCGCAATGGCGAGTCGGAGCGCATCCGGGTGCGCGAGCGGCTGCGGCCGGGCGGCATGACCGCAATTATCCGCAAGCAGAACCGCGGGCCCTTGCGCGCGGTTGAAGTGAATTACATTCCGCAGGGGCAGGTGACGCTGGTGCTGCGCGCCAATGCGGGCGGCGGTGGCGGGGGCGGCGAGCCGCCGCCGGTTGCCACGTGGAACGAGCTGGGCTGCAAGAGCGTGGGCTTCCTCATCGACCGCGACGTGGTGAATGTGGCTTCGCCGGAGCTTTACCGGGCGCTGCGCCTGCGCTCCACCGGCCTGGACATCGAGATGCTCGACATGAACGTGCGCTTCGCCAATGGCCAGAGGGATACCTACCGGGTCAATGCGATCATCCGCTCGGGCGAGCGCTCGCCGCCAATTGATCTCAGGGGCGAACGCCGCCGCATTGTGGCGGTTGAGCTGATTTACCGGACGCGCGGGCTTTCCACCCAGAAGACAAGGCTGTGCATTGACGGGTTGCAGGTCAGGCGCGGCGTGAATGGCCTCGAAGAGGAATAGCCAAAAGCCTATTTCAGTTCCGCCATGGAGGTGATCATGTGGGTGGCGAGGCCGTAGTCGATGGCTTCGCGGCCGGAGAGCCAGAAATCGCGGTCGGTGTCCTTTTCGATTTTCTTGATGGGCTGGCCGGTGGCCTCGGCGAAGAGCTTGTTGAGGCGCTCGCGCATCAGCATCATCTCCTTGGCCTGGATGCCGATGTCGGTGACCTTGCCGCCGACGCCGCCGGAGGGCGCGTGGAGCAGGAAGCGGGTGTTGGGCAGGATGTAGCGGTCTTTCTTGTCGGCGGCGATATAGATCAGCGCCCCTGCGCTGGCCACCCAGCCGGAACCCAGCACGCGCACGCGCGGCTTGATGAACTTGATCATGTCATGGATCATGTCGCCGGATTCCACATGGCCGCCGGGGGACGAGATGATCACGGTGATGGGATCATTGCCGGCCTGGGCCAGGGCAAAGAGATTGACGCAGACGCGCTCGGCCAGGGTGTGGCTGATCTCGCCGGTGATCATGACGATGCGGGAGTCGAAATAATGCTTGTCGACCTGGCGGGAATTCTTGATGCCGCCGGGGGCCTCTTCCTTTTCTTCTTCATCGGCGAGGCGGGAGGACGGGGCGGAGGCATTCGGAGTTAGCATTTTTGATCTCGCTGATTTTGAGGGAGGATTCGGAGGAGATATAGGGGCTGGCGGGCCGATTGTCATCCCACGGGCAACGCTTCAGCATTCTTCTTCCCGTCTGTCATTCCGGCGCACGCCGGAATCCCATGGACGTTGAAAGATTCCGGCTTTCGCCGGAATGACGGAGTTGGAGTGGGCAAAGCTCCGCCCTTGGTGAAAACGGTTATTCCGTTTTCGGGCTAGAGAAAGAAGCGAAGGGTTGCGTGGACGCAAGCTCTCGCAAGAATGCCGGTCGTGTCGTCCGGCTGTGACGCGAAATCCGCGTCCACGCTTTTGCGGCGGTTTTTGCTCTCCGGCTGGCGCTTGCAGAGCCCTAGATCGTACGGTGTCTGATGTTTGCCGCTAGGGTTGTTTAGCCATTCAAGGCGCTTGGACCGTAATATCCAAGGAACCAACCGGCAGCTCCCGGGTGCCTGATGAACGTTTCACCAAACCCGCAGGCGCCGCATCCACCCCATCTATGATCACCGTCGCGACCGAGACCCCTTCCGGAATGGACAAATTACCTCTAACACATAGGAATATACTGTCAAGGCTTTTATTCATAAAATTGTGGATGCTACGCCACCGACCAGCCGCCATCGACAAGGATATTGGTCCCGGTAATGAGCGAGGCCG
>CADEEO010000010.1:0-13126 GCA_902826365.1 uncultured Hyphomicrobiales bacterium
GTGAAGTTCAAGAAGCTGGCCGGCGGCGGCTACTTCAAGATCATCAACCAGGCGGTGCCGGAAGCGCTCCGCACCTTGGGTTATGAGCCTGCGCAGATCGAGAAGATCATCAACTATGCGGTGGGCCTCGGCACCCTGCAGGATGCCCCTGCCCTCAACCACGCCCAGCTTCGCGCCAAGGGCTTTGGCGATGAGCAGATTGCTACGATTGAATCGGGCCTGGCCTCAGCCTTCGACATCAAGTTCGTGTTCAACAAGTGGACGCTGGGCGAAGAGTTCTGCAAGTCGGTGCTGAAAATCAGCGACGATCAGCTTAATGACTATGGCTTTGACCTGCTCTCGTTCATCGGCTTCTCGAAAGCCGATATTGACAAGGCCAATATCCATGTCTGCGGGGCCATGACGCTGGAAGGCGCTCCGGGCCTCAAGGACGAGCATCTCCCGGTGTTCGATTGCGCCAACGCCTGCGGCCGCCTGGGCAAGCGCTACCTCTCGGTGGAAAGCCACATCCGCATGATGGCGGCAAGCCAGCCCTTTATCTCGGGGGCCATTTCCAAGACCATCAACATGCCGAATGAGGCTACGGTTGAGGACTGCAATGCGGCTTACATGCTGTCATGGAAGCTGGGCGTTAAGGCCAATGCGCTGTACCGCGACGGCTCCAAGCTCTCGCAGCCGCTGTCCACCCAGCTCATCGCCGATGAAGAAGATGAGGCGGAGGACATGGTCGAAGGCCTGATGGCCAAGCCCATGGTTCAGCGCATCGAAACCATCGTCGAGAAGATCGTCGAGATCACCCGCGGCCGCGACAAGCTGCCGGGCCGCCGCAAGGGCTATACGCAGAAGGCCGTGGTGGGGGGCCACAAGGTTTACCTCCGCACCGGCGAGTATGATGACGGCAAGCTCGGTGAAATCTTCATCGACATGCACAAGGAAGGCGCGGCCTTGCGGGCGATGATGAACAACTTCGCCATTGCCGTCTCGGTGGGCCTGCAATATGGCGTGCCGCTGGAGGAATACGTCGATGCCTTCACCTTCACCAAGTTCGAGCCCGCGGGCCAGGTGCAGGGCAACGAGTCGATCAAGAACGCTACGTCGATCCTGGACTACGTGTTCCGTGAACTCGCTGTCTCCTATCTCGGCCGCAATGATCTGGCCCATGTTGAAGCTTCCGAAATGGGCTTTGATGCGCTCGGCAAGGGCATTGGCACTGATGAACCCAAGGTCCCGGCGTCGGTTCCGGCGCAGAAGTTCATGTCATCGGGCTTTGTGCGCAAGCAGAATCTGTCGAACGTCGTGGTGATGCCGCAAGGCGTGACTGCATCGGCCTCGCCTGCCCACGCACTGCAAATGCGCGCGGCGGAATCGGTGTCGATGGGTTCATTGGCGCTTGCCGAAGCCACCGTTGCGTACACTTATGAAGAGCCGATGCCTGCCGCTGACCAGCGCGCCAAGGCGCGTCTGCAAGGCTACGAGGGCGACAGCTGCGGCGAATGCGGCAACTTCACCCTGGTGCGCAACGGCACCTGTCTGAAATGCAACACATGTGGCGGCACGAGTGGGTGTTCGTGAGCTGCACGGCATGAATTATGGAATGGCCGGGAGAGATTCCGGCCATTTTTTATTTTGCAGCGCTCTTGAATCATCATTGAAGTCATTTTTTAGCGATCCAAAGTTCGAATTTTTGGATTTCAACCGATAAAAAACTGTCTCATTGTGATACGGAACCGGGTTTTGATTGGCGTGATGGATGGAAAAAATTGCCTGCGATGATCTCGAGTCATGTGTTGAATCGGCAACATCCGGCATTTTATTAACAATTATTTTTTGAACGGCTGAGGCAGGAAAAATGGTTCGAGACAGAAAAATTTCCGCGCGAGGCCGGAAAAATGCGCGGCCATCCGTATACGGAGAAGCGCTGATTCAGCCGGATTTGCTGAAAAATTCCGCTGAATCGAATTATCTGTCCGTATACGGAGGATCAGCGCGCTGTCTGGCGCGTTTACCGGTTGTTAGGGAACTTGGGGCGGCACACCAGATGTTGACGGCATATTGCCGAATCACACAAACGGGTTCAAAAGAGACGTCAACAACGATTACGAATACGGACGACAGGTATGCGCAATCGTTGGTGTAAGACTAGCCTGCGTTGTGGGGCACTAACAACTAACTCCTAGGAGAATATACTATGGCTAAGAAAGCTGCTAAGAAGCCTGCTAAGAAAGCTGCGAAGAAGAAGGCGAAGAAGAAGATCTAATTCTTCTGCTAGCATAGACTTTAGGATTGAACCCCGGACGGCATGGCCTCCGGGGTCAATTCTTTCAAGGAGCATCGCTCATAAAAAAGGCCGCGAATTTCGCGGCCTTTGGCTTTCTGAAGCGCTGCTTATTGATAGACGTAGATGGGGGATCCCACCTTGACGCGGCCATAGAGGTCAATCACGTCGGCATTCATCATCCGGATGCAGCCGGATGAAACCGCCCCGCCGATTGAGGATTCGGCATTCGTGCCATGGACGCGGTAGATCGTGCCGCCGATATACATGGCGCGGGCTCCCAGAGGATTGCCAGGGCCGCCCTTCATGAAGGGTGGAAGGATGTGGCCCTTGGCGGCTTCCCGCTCAATCATGGTTTGGGGCGGCGTCCATGATGGCCATTCGGCCTTGGCAACGATCTTGGAGTTACCACTCCACTGGAACCCTTCGCGGCCCACGCCGATGGAATAGCGCATGGCCTCGCCATCGCCCAACACATAGTAGAGGGCCCGTTCCGGGGTCTTCACGACGAGGGTGCCGGGGGCATATTTGGTTTCGTTCCAGGCCACCTGCTTGCGCATGGACCGGTTGCTCACTCCGCCGGCGGAGCTGGTGCGCCGGGATTTTCCGAACAGGCACTGCATGAAAGTGCCGCAATCGCGCCGGGCCGCTGTCCTTGCGGCTTTCTGCTTCTGCGCCCTGAGCATTGCCGCCTTCTGCCTGGCCGCCTTCAATTTGGCCAGTTCGGCGGCCCGGACTGCCTTTTTCTTTTCCGCGGCGGCCTTCAATGCCGCCAGTTTCTTTTTCTTTTGAATCAAAAGCGCTTCGTCCTGGGACGTATTCACCGCGGCATAGGCCGGGGCCGGGGCTATCGAAAAGGTCAGCAACACAAAGAACATCACCGTAAGTAGTTTGCGCATAATGGTTTTTTCCCAAGAAGAACAATGCAATTGCTAGCCATTTAATGGTGATTCATCAAGTGGCTTGAGTTCACCTGCTGTTCACTTATGCTTCGGCATAGAGCAATCCCGTTGACAACTCCTAAAAAGGAAAGCCCCATGACAAACACCCTCCGCGCCGCCGCATTCCTTCTGCTTGCTGCAACGGCTCTGACGGCTCCGGCCCGGGCGCAGGATGTTCCGCCGGTGGTCACGGCCATTTTCAAGGGCTGGGAGACCCAGCTCAGGGCAACGCCCGCCTATGACAAGGTTGAAACGGACAGTTCGGGCAATGTGACCATCAGCAATCTTGCCGCCACCATCGGCGCGCAGGATCCTGCCACGACGGTGAAGCTCACCATTGGCTCCATTGTCCTGGAAAATGTCGCGGCCGAGGCCGATGGCCTTATCGCGGTGGGAACCGCCACATTCTCCGACACCAAAGTGGAATTTACCGGGCCGGACAACAAGAATTTTACGGTCGAGGTCCCAAAGAGCGGGGCGGAAGACTGGTATGTGGCCGTGCTCGGCGACAATCCCACGCCCATGCAGGAATTTCGCTCCACCATGGGCATCGCCAGGAAAATGACCTCGGGGGAAATCAAGATCACGGCGGAGGGGCAGACCATTACGGCAAAGGGAGCCGATATGGCCTGGAACGGTGATCCCGCAACCGGCGCCGGAAAATCCACCATGAGCCTTCAGGACCTGGTTATCCCCGAGTCGGCGCTTGCCGTCATGGATCCAACGGGCCAGTTGAAAGCGCTGGGCTACAAAGACCTCACATTCAATGCCACAGGGGAAGGTGAGGCAACTGTCACCGGTGAAAACTATGGTATGAGCGGCACATTCGGATTTTCAGCCAAGGACATGGCCGGCCTTACCTTCTCTTTCGGCGCCAGCGATATTCCGATCGCGGTGATGGCCGAAATGCAGACGGCGCAAAGGGCGGGGCGGCCGCCGGATTTCAACCCGCTCATGCCGCAGTTGATGAACGTGTCGCTGAGCGGTTTCAAACTGCGCTTTGAGGACGCCTCGATCACCAAGAAGGTGCTCCCGCTGATTGCCCGGATGCAGGGCATGGACGAGGCCGCCATGGTGGCCAATGCCGGAGCCATGATGCAGCTCAGCCTCATGCAGCTGAAGAACCAGGCCTTCACCGACCAGGTGGTGAACGCGGTCAACACTTTCCTGAAGGATCCAAAATCGTTCACCGTCTCCTTTCAACCCGCCGCCCCGGTAAAGGTTCAGCAGGTCATGACGCTTGACCCCGCAAATCCGGGGGCCGCGGTTGACGTGCTCGGCGTTTCCGTCACTGCGAATGACTAACCGAGCCTCTGCCATATAAACCTCATCATGCCCGCGCTTGATGCGGGCATCTTCTTTTTTGAGGTTTCGCAGAAGATGGCCGGATCAAGTCCGGCCATGATGAGAAATGGGAGGTCTGTTACGCTTCCGGCAAATTCAGCCTGATGTGAAGCTCGCGCAGCTGCTTCGGCGTGGCCTCGGACGGAGCTCCCATCAGCAGGTCTTCGGCCTGCTGATTCATCGGGAAGAGCACCACCTCGCGGATGTTGGGCTCATTGCAGAGCAGCATGACGATGCGGTCGACGCCCGGTGCGATGCCGCCGTGGGGCGGTGCGCCGTACTGGAAGGCGCGGTACATGCCGCCGAATTTTTCCAGCAGGACTTCTTCCGGATAGCCGGCAATCTCGAAGGCCTTCTTCATCACGTCGGGGCGGTGGTTACGGATGGCGCCCGATGACAGCTCCACGCCATTGCAGACGATGTCATATTGGTAAGCCAGAATGTCGAGCGGGTCCTTTGTTTCCAGCGCTTCCAGCCCGCCCTGGGGCATGGAGAAGGGATTGTGGGAGAAATCCACCTTCTTGTCGTCCTCGTTCCATTCATACATGGGGAAATCGACGATCCAGCAGAAATCGAAACGGTCCTTGGCGATCAGGCCGAGTTCATCGCCGGCCTTGGTGCGGGCTTCACCGGCGAATTTGTAAAACTTCGCCGGAACGCCGGCCACGAAGAAGGCAGCGTCACCCGTCGCAAGGCCAAGCTGGGTTTTGATTGCTTCGGTGCGCTCCGGGCCGATGTTCTTGGCAATAGGGCCGGCGGCGCCCTCTTCCCCATCACGCCAGAACACATATCCCAAGCCGGGCTGGCCTTGCGATTGAGCCCAGGAATTCATCCGGTCGCAAAAGGCGCGGCTGCCGCCCTTGGGGGCGGGAATAGCCCAGACCTCAACCTTCGGATCATTGGCGATCATGCCGGCAAAAACCTTGAAGCCGGAGCCAGAAAAATGTGCCGTCACATTCTGCATCTTGATGGGGTTGCGCAAGTCGGGCTTGTCGGTGCCGTACCAGCGCACTGAATCGCGGAAGGCGATCATCGGGAATTTCGGCGTGACGGCAAGGCCGCCGCCAAACTCCTCGAACACGCCGCGCAGCACGGGCTCCACCGCATCGAACACGTCCTGCTGGGTGACAAAGCTCATCTCGATATCAAGCTGGTAGAATTCGCCGGGGCTTCGGTCGGCTCTTGCATCCTCGTCACGGAAACACGGGGCGATCTGGAAATAGCGGTCAAAGCCCGACATCATGAGAAGCTGCTTGAACTGCTGCGGGGCCTGCGGCAGGGCATAGAATTTTCCGGGATGCACCCGGCTTGGCACGAGATAGTCACGCGCGCCTTCCGGCGACGATGCGGTGAGGATCGGCGTCTGGAATTCGAAGAAGCCCTGCTCCTTCATGCGGCGGCGCAGTGAATCGATGATTGCGCCGCGCTTCATGATGTTGCCGTGAATGCGGTCGCGGCGGAGATCGAGGAAGCGGTACTTCAGGCGGATGTCTTCGGGATATTCCGTGTCGCCGAACACCGGCAGCGGCAGTTCCCTGGCCTCCGAATGCACCGTGATTTCGCTCGCTGCTATTTCAATGAGGCCGGTGGGGAGTTCGTTGTTTTCGGTGCCCGCCGGACGGGGCTGGACCTTGCCGTCAACCCTTATGACCCATTCGGAGCGCACCTTTTCGGCCGCCTTGAAGGCCGGTGAGGCCGGGTCAATCACGATCTGGGTCAGGCCGTAATGATCACGCAGGTCGATGAACAGCAGGCCGCCATGATCGCGCACCCGGTGGACCCAGCCGGAAAGCCGGACGTCCTGGCCCTTGTGATCAATTCTGAGCTGGCCACAGGTGTGGCTCCGGTAGGCGTGCGTCATGGCAGGAATGTCCCTCGAGTTGCGCGGAAAAGCGCATGGGACCAATGATTTGTCAAGTTTTAAGGGCTTCGAACGCGGTTAATCGGTTCCTTCGAGGGTCCGCCCCAGGATGAAAAGCCGACGCTTGGCCTTTTTCTGCAGTTTCTTGGTGGTGGCGGTTATATCTCTCTCAAAATCGGCAAAACCGCCGTCGAAGAAGCCGCCGCGCAGGACAACGGTGGTGTTTTGCATGCCCGCCTTTTGCACGAGGCCATAGAGCTTGGCGGCGTTATCCGGGGCCAGGCGCACGCAGCCGTGCGAAGCCCGGCGGCCCAGGCTTTTCACATAGAAACTGCCGTGAATGGCATGGCCGCGGGGGGTAAAGAATATGGAATTGGGCATGGGCGCGTCGTCCCATTCCTTGGAAAAATGATCCTTCTCCATGCGGAAGGGGCGGAATTTTCCACTGGGTGTTTCATAGCCGCGGGCCCCGGTTGAAACAGGCCAGACATATTCCGTCTCGCCATCCACCTTTACGGTCATTTTCTGGGAAACCTTATTGATCGTGATATGGACTGTAGTGGCGAATCCAGTGCTGGAAATGGCCAAAAAGCCCAAAACAACCGTTGCAATCAAAAGACGGATACGCATCACCAAAACTTCCCCAAAAGCCAGACTCAATGGCTGAAACTAGATCATTACGGAGACCCAGGTAAAGCACAATAATGCGGGGTTAGGTGCCGCGCCAAAAGTCAGCGATACCGCTCCAAAAGCAAGCCATAAGCCCCACTCTCGATTGCCTTCAAATGCACCAGCCCGATGCGCACGGGAATTGACGGCAATTTCAGTATTTGCGCAATGATGAGGCGGTGGCCGCCGCCTCGCGCCTGAATGATTTCACCATTGCGGCCAATATGAACCCATATGTCATTTCTGGAATAATAGCCGGGTTCCCATTGCGAAGGCTCAAGGCGCTTCCCGGCTTTCAGATTCTCAATCAGCAAATCCAGTTCCGCGAGCCGCTTGCGGACATCATCGCGCGAATGCAATCCATCCGTGCCCGGCTTTCGCTGCATCAAGTCGAGCATATATTCATAGGCTCCGGACTCTTCCCAAGTCTTTCCCTGGACAATCCGCCGGTACAAGTATTTTGGACGCTTCTGCGGTGTATCCGGTGACAAGTCGACACGCTTCACCTTCAGATCCCAATCGCCAGGCGCAATTTTTCCGCTCTTGAAATCACTAAATCTCCTGAGTTCAGGAGCTGAACCGGAGGCCCTCATGACTGCCAAAGGGTCGACGTGCAGCAATTCCAGGGGCCTTGGAGATTTCTTGCCGTACAGCAGGAAATAGCAGCAATACCTTGGCCAGCGCACAGCCCACGCCGCGAGAAAAACAACTCCGCTGCCAAGCGCATCCGGGATGTTCCGGACGTGCTTCCACAGATGGTGGATATTCAGACGCTTGGGCAGATTGGGGATGATCATTTTCAATCGGATCAGTTACCATGGGAGCACAATCAGCAGCAATGGACCGCCAGCCAGTTGGGTTGCTTTCGCGGTGAAACAAGTGCGCAGGCCCGGCCTTGTCAAGACTTTGCGGGAGCAGGCAGCATTGCAGCGGGGGGCCTTGTCTTTTATGCGGCAATCAACCTAGGATTTTCACCATGAACAGCGAAATTTTCCACAAGGACTTCAAAGCCCAGCCCTTTTGGTGGGAAGCCCACCGGCCCAGCGCCCTGCCCGAGTTAGCCTTGCCGCGCGAAGCACGGGTGGTGATTGTGGGCGCAGGCTATGCGGGATTGTCGGCGGCGCTGGAGCTTACGGCCCTCGGCCTGGATTGCCTCGTGCTTGATGCCAATGAGCCCGGCTTTGGGGCCTCAACGCGAAATGGCGGCATGGTTTCAGGCGGCGTCAATGTAGGCAAGCGCTATCTCTCCAAGCCCATGGCGGCGGACGAGGCGGCTCCCTTCATGGCCGATGCGGCGGATGCCTTCACGCTCATCGAAGACCTGATCACCAAGGAAAAAATCGACTGCGGCTGGACCAAAGCCGGATATTTCCTCGGCGCCTGGTGCAAGAGCCATTATGACGACATGGCCAAGAAGGTTGGCCATCTCAACGCGGCGGCGAAATCCGATTCCTACCTGGTGCCGCAGGAGCGCCAGCGCGAGGAAATCGGCTCCGACTATTACCGCGGCGGCATGGTGGTGGGGCGGGCGGCGCATATTCACCCGGCCCTCTTTTTCAAAGGCCTGCTGGAGTTGTGCCAGAAGCGCGGGGTGAAGATCGCCTCCAAAACACCGGTTGGCAAGCTTACGCAAAACGCCACGGGCTGGTCGGTCGAAACCGCGCGCGGAATCATCATGGCGGGCGACGTGATCATCGCCACCAATGGCTATACGGGCGACATCACCCCGCAGCTCAAGCGCCGCGTGGTGCCGGTTGGCTCCTACATCATTGCCACGGAAGAATTGCCGCCGGATCTCGCGGCCACGCTCAGCCCCAAGAACCGCTCGATCGCCGATACGCGGCGGGTTCTCACCTATTACCGCATGTCGCCGGACAAGAAGCGGCTGATCTTCGGCGGGCGCGCCAAGTTCGGCCATACGGATCCGGTGGAAACGGCGCCCATTCTTTACCAGTTCATGACCGACCGCTATCCGCAACTGAAAGGCGTGAAAATCACCCATGCCTGGACCGGCAATGTGGCCTTCACGCTGGATGAGATGCCGCACATGGGGAAATTCGATAACCTGCATTACGCATTGGGGTGCAATGGCTCAGGCATCGCCATGATGACCTATCTGGGCCAGCAAACGGCTCGGAAAGTTGCTGGTAAATCAAACCGCGTTTGCGCCTTTGACCGGCCGGAGTTTCCCGATCATCCCCTCTATAACGGCTCGACGTGGTTCCTGCCCTTCGTCGGGCGCTATTTCAGGGCGCGCGACTGGATTGACCGCAGGCTCGGCTAGCTACCCGCACTTGGCGTAGGCGGTCCATTTCTTGCTGACATAGACTGGCATGCCGATGAGTTTGCCGCGCTGGCCATCGGGACAGGCGAAATAGCTGAGGCCCGAGGTAGCGATGTTCACAGCGTCCTGCTGCTGCTTGGGGCTGAGGCCGGACACTTTCATGTCGAAGGCGCCCTGCCCTTCAATATAATTGTAATCCAATTGATAGGTCTTGCCATTGTAAAAAATGGGTTCGGAACGCGGTGCGGTCTGCACGGCCGCCGGGCCACTGTTGACCTTCACCTTGGAAGAACCGCAGGCTCCCAGCAGCGCGAAGCAGCAAATCACTAGAGCGATTTTTTTCATGGGGGCCGTTATGCCCGCGAACCCTCGACGCGGCAAGGCTTGCATGGCATATGACGCCCATGAAAAAATTTGACCCTGCCTCCCTGCTTGTTGCCCGCACCGCCGCCGCTGATGAAGGCGCCATCATACGCATGGCGCAGAAATCCCGCGATCTCCGGGCGCTTGGCCATGACGTGGTGAGCCTCACGGTGGGCGAGCCGGATTTTGATACGCCCGACAACATCCAGCAGGCGGCAACCCGCGCCATGAAGGCGGGGTTCACCCATTACTCGCCGGTTGCGGGCATTCCGGAACTCCGCGCGGCTGTTTCCAAAAAGCTCAAGGCCGAAAACAATCTCGACTATGCGGCCTCTGAAATTGTTCTCGCCAACGGGGCCAAGCAGGCCATTGCCAATGCGGTATTGTCGATCATTGATGAAGGCGATGAGGTGATCATGCTGGCGCCTTTCTGGGTGTCCTATGAAACCACGGTGCGCTTTGCCGGTGGAACCCCCGTGGTGCTGCATTCCGGCATCAGCGAGGGCTACAAGGTTCCGGCCTCGCGCATTGCGGCGGCGGTGACGCCCCGCACCAAGCTGCTTATTCTCAATTCGCCCTGCAATCCGAGCGGGGCCGTATGGTCACCCGCCGAGCTCGAAGAGATTGCCGCAATTGTCCTGGCCCACCCGCAGATGATGGTGCTGTCCGACGAAATCTATGAGTACATCATTTTCGAAGGGACGATGAAGTCCATCGGCGCCTTGCCCGGCATGCGGGAGCGCACCATTACGGTCAACGGCTTCTCCAAGGGTTTTGCCATGACGGGCTGGCGGCTGGGCTATACAGCCGCCGTGGAACCGATCAGCAAGGCGATTGCGCGCATCCAGAGCACGATCACGACGGGAGCCAACCAGTTCGTGCAGCGCGCCGCCATTGAAGCGCTGGAGGGCCCACGCGGTGCGGTGGAAGCCATGCGCCTGCGCTACAAGGCGCGGCGCGACATGGTGATGGCGGCGCTCAAGAAAATCGAAGGCGTGGCCATCTCGCCAATCCCCGCAACATTCTATGCGCTGCCCGATGTCTCCGCGGTGCTTGGCAAAAAATCGGGCAACCATGTTCTGGATACGCCGGAAGCCCTGTGCGACTGGCTGCTGGAAAGCCACGGCGTGGCCACGGTGCCGGGCACGGCATTCGGCGCGGCAACCTCAATCAGGCTGTCCTTTGCCGCCAGTGAAGCGGATTTGGAGAAGGCCCTGGGGCGGATTGCAACAGCGCTGAACGGGATCTCATAACATCTCCTCCACTTCTCATCTTGACCTGGCTTGACCCGGTCATCTTCTGCCCCGCCAAAAAGAAGATGCCCGCGTCCAGCGCGGGCATGATGAGATTTATATAGAGCGTGCGTTACTCAGCCGCTTCCGGCATCGGCGGATGGCGCTTCTTTTTCGAATTCTGGTTGACGGGCAGCGGAACTGCCTCAACCGCTGAAGCGGCGGCTGGTGCCTTGCCATGGCGGTCGCGCGCCACGAAAGAATAGATCGCAGGCGTGATGAACAGTGTGAACATTGTGCCGATGGACATGCCGGCGGCAATGACGACGCCAATGTCGAAGCGGCTTTTGGCGCCGGCGCCATCGGCAATGAGCAGCGGGACAACGCCGATCACCATGGCGGCGGTGGTCATCAGGATGGGCCGCAAGCGCACGGCGGCGGCTTCCTTGATGGCGCTGTTCTTGTCCATCCCTTGCGTTTCCTGCAGCTTGTTGGCGAATTCCACCATCAAGATGCCGTGCTTGGCTATGAGACCGATCAGCGTCACGAGGCCGATCTGCGTATAGATATTGATGGTGCCTGAGCCGATGTTGAACGGCGGATTGTTCTGCAAAAAGCCGTTCACTAAGCCTAGAATCCACAACACGAAGAGCGCGCCGAACACCGTTGCAGGAAGGCCGACGAGAATGATGAAAGGATCGCGGAAACTCTCGAACTGGGCCGCCAGCACCAGATAGATCAGCAGCAGCGAGAAGGCGAACGTGACGGCAAGGGCATTGCCTTCCTTCACGAATTGCCGGCTTTCGCCCTTGAAATCATAGGACATGCCCTGCGGGAACATTTCGCCCGCCTTCTGCTGCAGGAAAGTCACCGCTTCGCCAACCGTGCGGCCGGGGAACGGGACGCCCTGCAGCGTTGCGGAATTCAGCTGCTGGAAGGTCTTGAGGCTGTTAGGCTGCACCGACTGGCCGACCGACATGAAGGACGACAGGGGGACCATGTCGCCGTTCGCGGCGCGGACATGGTATCTCAGTATCTGATCCGTGGTCGCGCGTTCACCTCTCGGCACTTGCGGTATCACCTGATAGCTCCGGCCCTGGACTGCAAACCGGTTCACGTTATTGCCGCCAAGCAAAGTCGCCAGCGTGGCGCCAACATCCTGCATGGTCACGCCGAGCTTGTTTGCCCGGTCCTTGTCCACGATGAGTTCGGCTTGCGGCGTTGAAAACCGCAAATCGGCATTGGTGAAGATGAACAATCCGCTCTTCTTTGCTTCCGCATCGATCGCGTCAAGGGTGGTGGCAAGCTGCGTATAGTCGCCGGGATAAGTAATGACGAACTCCACAGGCATTTCGCCGGCGCCGACAGGAATGGCGGAAGGCGCCGTGGCAAAGGCGTTGACGCCTGCCACACCCATGAACTTGCCCTGCAACTCGCCCATGACCGAAAGGTCCGAACGCTCGCGCTCGCCCCAGGGCTTCAGGATCAGGCCCATGAAAGCGCCATGCGAGGTTGGAAAGCCATTGATGGCGAACAGGTTCTGCCGCTCCGGCACATCCATGAAGATGCCTGTCAGCTGATCGGTATAGGTCGTGAGATAGTCGAGGTTGGTATGTTCCGGAGAGTTGATAAACGCAAACAGCACGCCTTGATCTTCGGCTGGGGCCAACTCACGGTTGATGGCGTTATAAAGCACGCCCGACAGCACAACCGTCAACACGGCGACCCAGGCGAAAACCGAACGCTGCTTGATCGTCCCATCCAGGCGGCGGCGATAGAAACGCTGGACAGAGCCGAACACGCGCTCAACGAGGAGGCTGAATCGGCCTTCTTTGTCGTGCGATGTCAGCATCTTTGAGGTCATCATGGGTGAGAGGGTCAAAGCGATAACGCCAGACACCACAACTGCACCGGCAAGCGTAAAGGCAAACTCGCGGAACAGCGCGCCCGTCAAGCCCGAGGTGAAGCCAATCGGCGCATAGACCGCCGCCAGCGTAATGGTCATGGCAATGACCGGGCCCGTGATCTCGCGCGCGCCCTTGATCGCCGCGTCGTAGGGGGTCATGCCCTCTTCGATATGCCGGTGAATATTTTCGACAACCACGATCGCGTCGTCAACCACCAGACCGATGGCAAGCACGAGCGCCAGCAGGGTCA
>CADEEO010000010.1:13226-35699 GCA_902826365.1 uncultured Hyphomicrobiales bacterium
ACGATCGCGTCGTCAACCACCAGACCGATGGCAAGCACGAGCGCCAGCAGGGTCAGCAGGTTGATGGAGTAGCCGAACGCCACCAGAACCAGCGCCACGCCCACAAGCGACAGTGGGATGGTGACCACCGGAATGAAGGTCGAGCGCAAATTGCCAAGGAACAGGAAGATGACCACGATGACGATCAGGCCCGCTTCGCCCAGTGTCTTGGCAACCTCCCAAATCGACTCGTTGATGAACTCGGTCGCGTCATAGGCAATGTTGGATTCCAAGCCCTGCGGCAGGCCGCGCTGCACTTCCGGCATCGCTTCGCGCACGTCGGCTATCACCGTCAGCGGATTGGCATCGGGCGTTGCGGTAATGCCCATGAACACAGCCTTCACGCCGTCGAATGCGGCGGAAAAGTTATTGTTCTCGGGACCGAGTTCCACCCTGGCAATCTGGCCTAGCCGGATGACCGTATCACCGCGTGTCGCCACAACGAGCTGTTCGAACTCCTCGGGCTTTTCCAGCGAGGTCTGGGCATTGATGTTCTTCTGGGTGAATTCGGCCTTCACCTCGCCGGCGGCGGTGGTGAAGTTGTTGGCCGTCAATGCATTGCTCACATCGAGAGGCGTGATGCCGAGCGAAGCCATTTTGTCAGGGTCAAGCCACACGCGCATGGCGAAGGTGGAGCCGCCAAGAATTTCGGCTGATGCCACGCCGTTGATCGCCTGGAGCCTTGGCCGCACCACGCGGTCGAGGTAATCGCTGATCTGCGGCGGCGTCATCTGCTCGCTCTTGAAGCTGATGTACATCAGCGCAAAACCGGCGCCCGTGGTGCGCTTCACCACAGGATCGTTGGCCGCTTCCGGGAGCACGCCCTTGACCTCATTCACCTTCGAGAGAACGTCAGCAAGCGCGCGGTCGCCATCGGCATCAAGGCGAAGCTTGAGAGTGATCGTCGAAATGTTCTGGCCCGAACTTGACTCGATCGTCTCGACACCTTCGGTCGAGGCCACCGCCTGCTGCAGCGGCGTGGTGATGAACCCCTTGATCTGGTCGGCATTGGCGCCGGGATAGGCCGTGGTGATCTCGATCTTGGTATCTGCGACTTCCGGATACTGGCGGATCGGCAGCTGGAAAAATGCCTGCAAGCCTGCCAGCAGGATGAGCAGGCTCACCACTGTGGCCAATACGGGCCGCTTTACGAAAATGTCGGTGAAATGCATGGCTTCGCCTTATTGTATCGTCGCGCTGTCGGCTTCCCGGAGCGCAACTGAATTGTCGATTTTGACCTTCGCGCCCTGGTCGATCTTGTTGTGGCCGGCCGTCACCACACGGTCACCCGGCTTCAAGCCTTCCGAAATCTGCACCCGCCCGTTGCGCATGGCGCCCGCCTTCACAAAGCGGCGCTCGATTTCGAGTTGCTCATCCTTGTTGTTCGGGTCCGGCTTCTTGGCCGGCACGACTACGAACACGTTGTCGCCATAGAGCGTATAGGTCACGGCGGTCTGCGGCACGGTTATGACGTCCTGCGGGGCGCCCGCCTCAACCAGCACATTGGCATACATGCCGGGCAACAACCGGCCGTCAGGATTGTCCAATTTGGCGCGAACCGTAATCATCCGGCTTGATTCCGACATGCGCGAATCGGTCGTGGTGACGGTGCCCTGGAACTGGGCATCGGGCCAGGCGTTGAATTTTGCGGTCACCTTCTGGCCATCCGAGATCCTGCCGTAGTCTTCCTCGGTTACGTCGAAATCGGCGTAGATCGGATCGACCTTCTGAAGCCACACCACCTTCTGGCCGGGAGCCACATAGCTGCCGACCGAAATGCTGCGCAGGCCGAGCTTGCCGTCCCACGGCGCGTAGATTGATTTCTGCGCGATCTGCGCCTGTGTGCGCTCAATGCTGGCCAGCAACTGGTCGCGCGCCGTGCGCAGATTGTCGAGGTCGGCCCGGGCCGCGAAGCCGCGGTCAAAAATTTTCTGTTTGCGATCGAGTTCTTCCTCGGCATTCGCCAGTTGCACCTGCAAGTTCTTGAGATCGGCTTCATCGGTTGCCGTATCGAGCTGCACCAGCTTGTCGCCTTTTTTCACGTCGGCGCCCGACTCGAACATGATTTCCGTAACCACACCGCCAACTTGCGGGGCGATGTCGATGCCTTCCGATGCCGTCAACGTGCCGATGCCGGCAATCTCGGGCTGCCAGCTTTCGGATTTGGCCTCTTCTGCGGAAACCGTCTGAACCGGCGCCGGCGCACTCTGGATGCTTTGGGCAATCATTGCCGGCAAGGCATAGAACGACCAAAAGGCGATGCCCGCGGCGAGGCCGCCGAGCAGGACGGTCACGAGAATAAAATAAAACGAGCGGCGTATCATATCAACGGTCTCCAAATCATTCGGCGGCCCGGGCAGCCATTTGCTGCAAGAGCTCAGCCTTTTTATACTCCAGGCATTTGACAGCAGCTGTCAGCACGGCGTTGCCATAGTCGGCCACAAAGTGCGACCCATGGCCAATGGGGGCTTGTTGGCTGCATTCTGCGATACGCGCAAGATCCTCATTGAGATCATTCAGCTGTTTTTGAATGGCCACCAGCATCATTTCCGGCGACAGATAATCCTGCAGAAGCATCTGAAAGAGGAACTCGGAGCGGTATTTGTCCTTGGCGGGCACCACCGAAATGGCCTTCGCCAGCGCCTGCCTCCCCGCTTCCGTTATCGCATAGACCTTTTTGTCGGGTTTTCCGGTTTGCTCCTCCTCGCGGACGGTGACAAAGCCTTCGCCCGCAAGCTGGGTCAGGGCCGGATATATGGAGCCGAAGCTCGCATCAATGAAATGGCAGAAAACGCCATCTTCCACGTCCTTCTTGATCTCGTAACCCGAGGCTTCTTGCAGGGACAGAATTCCGAGACACAGGGTCCGCACATTCATAATTATGACAATCCGATATATGGCAAACTGATATAGGTCACGCATATATATCAATTTGATATAGCGTCAAGACCAAATCGCTACGTCGGGTACAATAGCCGCAACTAAGGTGAATATAGGGTCGGAGCGCGCGGTTCCAAGGCCTAAATCATCAGGATTCTTGGATTGCGAAATAGCTGCCGCCGGGGGTGCCTTTGGAACCGCATGAATTCAAACAGAAATTCAAATTGCAAATGCGGCTTGTAATAAATTTTGGAAGTCTTTAATTAGCAAGAGTGAAAACGCGGCCAATGCAAGCGCCGCGAACACAGGCGGGCAAAATACAGGGGGGGCAATGGAGTATTTTCTCCAGCAGCTCATTAACGGCATTACTCTCGGCTCAATTTACGGTCTCATCGCCATCGGCTACACGATGGTTTATGGCATTATCGGCATGATCAATTTCGCCCATGGTGATGTGTTCATGGTTGGCGGGTTTGTGTCGCTCATTGCCATCGTGGCCCTGGGGGTCACCGGCGGCAGCGGCTTTTTCCCCATTATTCTGGCGCTGGTTCTGGTCGTCTTCATCGCCATGATCATAGCGTCGGCCTACAATTGGACCATTGAGCGTGTTGCCTATCGGCCGCTGCGCGGGTCCTTCCGCCTTGCGCCCCTGATCTCGGCGATCGGCATGTCGATTGTGCTGCAGGAATTCGTCCGCATCGCCCAGGATGGCCGACCGAAGCCCCTCCAACCCATCGTCACTGGCGGCTACGAAATCATGAGCCGCGAGGCTGCACAAGGCGAATTCATCGTCCGCCTTTCGAACATGCAGATTTTCATCATCATCACGACTCTCATACTGATGGCCGTGTTTACGGCCGTTATCACCCGTACATCGCTTGGCAGGGCCCAGCGCTCCTGCGAGCAGGACATGAAGATGGCCTCGCTGCTCGGCATCGACATCAACCGGACGATCTCCATCACCTTCATCATGGGAGCAGCACTTGCCGCCGTCGCCGGCCTGATGTTCTTTCTCTATTACGGCGTCACCGATTTCTACGTGGGCTTCCTTGCCGGCATCAAGGCATTTACGGCGGCGGTTCTCGGCGGCATCGGCTCGATCCCCGGCGCCATGATCGGCGGCTTGATCATCGGTTTGATCGAGGTCTTCTGGTCAGCCTATTTCAGCATCGAGTACAAGGACGTTGCCGCCTTTGCCATGCTGGCGGCAGTTTTGATCTTCCTGCCCCAGGGCATTCTCGGCAAACCCGAAATCGAAAAGGTCTAACGCGTCATGGCCGCTGCCCCGAAATCCAATGACGTGAAGACCGAGGCGCGGCCACTCGAAGCCGCCGCCATTGCCAAAGACGTCTTGTTTACTGCGATCCTCGCCTTCATTATCCTCGGCCCCATTCTCGGCCTCAAGACATTCGCCATCTCCGGCAGCCTGGCGCTGGAGCAGCGCTGGGGCCTGGTTGCGGTGTTTGCCGCCATCGCCGCCGCGGGCCGTCTCGCATACCACTTGCTGGTGTGGCAAAAACCGCAAGCCAGGCCATCGAAGGCAGCTTCCGCATCTTTCTTGCCGGCCATCAGTTTTGGCAAATACCTTGTGCCCGTCGTCCTGATTTTGGCGATAGCCCTTCCTTTCCTTCCCGGGGTTGACCGGCGGGTCGTTGATCTCGCGATACTCATCCTCACCTACATCATGCTGGGCTGGGGTCTGAACATCGTCGTGGGATTGGCCGGGTTGCTCGATCTGGGCTACGTCGCCTTCTATGCGGTCGGCGCTTATGCTTACGCGCTGCTGGCGACCATATACCTGCCCGCCTGGTTCGGCGACGGCATTGTTCCCTGGGCCTTCTTCATTACTTTGCCTATTGCCGGCATCCTCGCCGCCCTATGGGGCGTGATCCTTGGCTTTCCGGTTTTGCGCCTGCGCGGCGATTATCTCGCCATCGTGACGCTTGCCTTCGGTGAAATCGTCCGTGTCATCCTCATCAACTGGTCCGACTTTACCGGCGGCCCGGCGGGCATCGGCGGCATTCCGCGCCCGTCTTTCTTTGGCCTGCCGTTTACTGACGGCGAAGGCGGTTTCGCGGCATTTTTTGGGCTGGATTTCAAGCCTATCCACCGCATCATCTTCCTCTACTACGTCATCCTGGTGCTGGCCCTCTTAACCAATTTCGTGACCATGCGCCTGCGCCGGCTGCCGGTGGGACGCGCCTGGGAGGCACTTCGCGAAGACGAGATCGCGTGCCGCTCGCTCGGCATCAACACCACCAGCACCAAGCTCACGGCATTCGCCATTGGCGCCATGTTCGCAGGGTTTGCCGGCAGTTTCTTCGCCACGCGGCAAGGCTTCGTCAGCCCTGAGTCCTTTGTCTTCCTGGAATCTTTCATCATCCTGGCGGTTGTCGTGCTGGGCGGGCTCGGCTCGCAGATTGGCGTCGTCATCGCCGCCATCGTCATCATCGGCGCTTTCGAGGTGTTCCGTGAACTGAATTTCTTAAAGGCCGTCATGCCCGCAGGCTTCGATCCCGTGCAATACCGGATGCTCGCCGTCGGCGCCGCGCTGGTGCTGATCATGCGCTGGAAGCCGCGCGGCTTCGTGACCCGGCGTGAGCCCTCGGTCGTGCTCAAGGAGAAGAAAGCCATATCCACCGATCTCGTCGCCGAGGGGCATGGCTGATGGCTGCCTCCGGACAAGACGCTCTTTTGCGCGTCGAACACCTTAGCATGCGCTTCGGCGGCCTCACCGCCATCGGCGATCTCTCGTTCACTGCCGCCCGCAATGACATAACGGCGATCATCGGCCCTAACGGCGCGGGCAAGACGACGGTATTCAATTGCCTCACCGGTTTCTACAAGCCCACCGAAGGCAGCGTCATTCTCACCCATGAAGATGGCAAGCAGTTCCTGCTCGAGCGCATGGACGATTTCCGGATTTCGCAGCAGGCCAAAGTGGCGCGCACTTTCCAGAACATCCGGCTGTTCGCCGGCATGACGGTCCTGGAAAACCTGATGGTGGCACAGCACAACACCCTGATGCGGGCCTCGGGCTTCACCGTCACCGGCATCTTCAATTCCCCCACCTATGCCCGCGCCAACCGCGAGGCAATAGAGTTTTCCGAACATTGGCTGGAGAAGGCGGGCCTCGTCGACCGCGCCGACGATGCAGCGGGCGAATTGCCCTATGGCGACCAGCGCCGCCTTGAGATCGCGCGGGCCATGTGCACGAAGCCCGTGCTGCTCTGCCTTGACGAGCCCGCCGCTGGCTTGAATCCCCGCGAGTCCGAAGACCTCAACGGCCTCCTCCTCAATATCCGCAATGAACAGAAGATCGCCATTCTTCTCATCGAACACGACATGAGCGTCGTGATGGGAATTTCCGACCACATCGTGGTGCTCGATTACGGCGTGAAGATTTCCGATGGCTCACCTGCCGAAATAAGAAGCGATCCGGCCGTGATCCGCGCCTATCTCGGCGTTGAAGACGAGGAGGAAGCCGAGGTTGTGGTCGAACGCGCCGTGGCGGCCGTTGCAAAGAAACCGGCTGGCAAGAAAGTGGCGGCGAAAAAACCGCCCGCCCGAAAGAAGGGTGGCCGCAAATGAGCGAAGCACTCCTTTCGATTCGCGGCGTCGAAACCTTCTACGGGAAAATCCAGGCCTTGAGGGGCATCGACCTCGACGTGAAGAAGGGCGAGATCGCGACCCTGATTGGCTCGAACGGCGCGGGCAAATCGACGCTGATGATGACCATTTGCGGCACGCCGAGGGCCCGCAGCGGGACCATTACCTTTGATGGCCACGACATCACCAACATGCCGGTCCACGAGATCGTCCGCCTTGGAATTTCGCAATCGCCGGAGGGGCGCCGGATTTTCCCGCGGATGACCGTGGAGGAAAACCTGCAGATGGGCGCCACGGTCAGCGATCCCAAGTTCTTCGACGCCGATCTGGCGCGCGCCTTTGCCCTGTTCCCCATCCTGGAAAAACGCCGCAGCCAGCGCGGCGGCACCCTTTCGGGCGGCGAACAGCAGATGCTGGCCATTGCCCGCGCCTTGATGGCGAGGCCGCGGCTCCTGCTCCTCGACGAGCCGTCACTGGGCCTCGCGCCGCTCCTCGTCAAACAGATATTCACTGCCATCAAGGACCTGAACGAGAGGGAAGGAATGACAGTCTTCCTGGTCGAGCAGAACGCCTTCCATGCCCTCAAGCTGGCGCACCGTGCCTATGTCATGGTGAACGGCAACATCGCCATGTCGGGCACGGGGAAAGAGCTTCTGGCGAGCCCCGAAATACGCGCCGCCTATCTCGAAGGGAGCCATTGAACGATGTCGCTTTTCGTCGAAGATACGCTGTCGGTGTTTGTCATCATGACGGTGGTGATAGGCGGAGGCGCTGCTTACCTGGCGGGCCGCAACCTGGCCTCCCGGTGGCGCCCGTGGTGGATGCCCGCCGCCTACATGATCCTGCTGGGGCTGGCGCTGCGCTTCTTCCACTACGCCTTGTTCAACGGCGACCTCTTTTCGCTCCACTATTTCCTCACGGACACGGCGGTCCTTATTGCATGCACACTGCTCGGCTACCGGCTGACGATGGTTAACCAGATGGTCAGCCAGTATCCATGGGCCTACGAACGGTCCGGCCCCCTGTCCTGGAAAGCCAAATCCGCCCCCTGAATTTGGAAATGGCGGGTTTTGGCCCTTTCCAATGCTATCTCTTTGGGCCTATATTCTTTGCAAGGGGCGAGCAAACCCCGAAAGACCTTACGGTCGTAAATTCCAAGGGAGTTACCATATGAAGAAATACCTGTTTTCCGGCATTGCCTTAGGCTTTGCCGCAGCCCTCTCGGCCACCACGGCCTTGGCGGACATTACCATTGGCATGGCCGGCCCGATCACCGGCCAGTACGCGGCGTTCGGCGAGCAGATGAAGCGCGGCTCTGAAATGGTCGTGGCCGACATCAACGCCGCTGGCGGCGTCAATGGCGAGCAGCTCGTACTTGAAGTCGGCGATGACGCCTGCGATCCGAAGCAGGCCGTTGCCGTTGCCAACCAGATGGTGTCGAAAGGCATCAAGCTCATGGCCGGCCACTTCTGCTCGGGATCTTCGATTCCGGCGTCTCAGGTTTATGCCGAAGAAGGCATCCTTCAGATATCGCCCGCCTCCACCAACCCCGTATTCACCGAGGGCGGCCTGTGGAACACGCACCGCGTTTGCGGCCGTGACGACGCCCAGGGCATTGTCGCCGGCAACTTCCTGGCCAAGCATTATGCAGGCAAGAAGATCGCCATCATCGACGACAAGTCGCCCTATGGCAAAGGCCTTGCCGATGAAACCCGCAAGGCGCTCAATGCGGCCGGCCAAAAGGAAACCCTGAATGAGTCTTATACTGCCGGTGAAAAGGACTACACGGCGCTTGTCTCCAAGATGAAGGATGCGGGCATCGATGCCGTCTATGTCGGCGGCTATCACACGGAGGGCGGCCTCATCCTGCGCCAGATGCGCGAACAGGGCATGGCCTCGCAGATGATCTCGGGCGACGCGTTCAACACCGAGGAGTTCTGGACCATCGCAGGCCCCGCAGGTGAAGGCATGATCTTTACCTTCGCTCCAGAGCCCCGCAACAACCCGGCCGCCAAGGAAGTGGTCGAGAAGTTCAAGGCCGGCGGCTACGATCCGGAAGGCTATACGCTTTACTCGTATGCCGCGATTCAGGCCTGGGCCCAGGCCGCCACGGCTACTGGCGGCACCGACGGCAAGAAAATCGCTGAATGGCTGCGCGCCGGAAATCCGGTCAAGACCGTGCTCGGCGAGTTGTCACTTAACGAAAAAGGCGACATCAAGGACGCCAAATACGTCTGGTACAAGTTCCACGACGGCAAATACACGGAAGATACTTCGCTGCAATAACCTGAGCGACTTCAAGACAAGGCCCGCGCGATTTTTTTCGCGCGGGCTTTTTAATTGCCGCGCGCTTCAATGCGCATTTCCAGCGATACGCAGGAGAGACAGCTTCATGTTTACCTGGCGGCGCCAGCGGGTGTAAAGTGAAGCGAAGCCATATCACAGGTTTTGTCTTGGAAATCTTTACAGTTGTTCCCGGCTATTGGCTGCAACAAGCCATCAACTGCCTCGTGCTGGCGAGTTTCTATGTGACGCTGGCCACCGCGTATGCCCTGCTGCAGGGCATCACCAACAGGATCATCCTCTCCTTCGGCGATTTTGCCACTTACGGAGCCTTCGCTGCGGTGTATGCGGCGCTTTGGTCCCTGCTCGGCGGCGAGGCTGGCATTGCCGTCGTGGCAATTGCGCTCTTCGCCGGCATGACAGCCGCCGCCGCCCTGGGGCGCGCCAGCCATACGCTGGTTTTTGCGCCCATCATCCGGGGGCCTGGCCAAGCCGTGATGATCGCCTCGATCGGATTGTCCATTGTGCTGCAGGAAGTGATGCGCCTGCAATCGGATGCGCGCGACCAGTGGCTGCCACCTCTATTCAGCGGCGGGATCGCGCTCACGGGCGGGGTGTTTCCGGTGCAGCTCGGCTACACCCAGCTTGCCGTCATCGCCACCACCTTCGGCGCCATCGCAGGACTGCTCGCAATGATGCGCTATTCCAGCCTGGGGCGCCTGTGGCGGGCCACGTCGCAGAATGCGTTGCTGGCACAATTGTCTGGCGTCAATACCGGCTCCGTCTTCCAGTGGTCCTTTGTGGCGGCCAGCGTGCTCGCCAGCATTGCGGGATGGGCAATTGCGGTGGGCTATGGCGGCGTGAGCTTCGCCATGGGGCTCGTGCTGGGCTTCAAGGCCATGTTCGCGGCCATCATCGGCGGGTTCGGCACCATCGGCGGCGCCATCGCGGGCGGAATTTTTCTCGCATTCATCGAAACGGCGTGGACTGCGGCCTTTCCAATGGCCTACCGTGATGTTGCCACATTCGGCATCATCATCCTTATCCTGACTCTCAAGCCCGAGGGACTGCTGGGCAATGGACGGCGGCGTGAAAGCGAAGGATGAACATGCTGAAAATGAGCGGACAACTGTTATTGGCGATCGCACTCGCGGGGCCGCTTTCGGGTTGCAAGGATGACGCCACTGCCCCCTATGTGGAATTCGCCGGTGGTGGCTTCATCTTCAACTACCGCACTGCCAATCACTATTACGGCTTCGTGGTGCGCCAGAAGAAACCGCTGCCTGAAGGCGGCAGACTCGAAGCCCGCTTCGAGGTGCCGGGCAACAAGCCCGAGCAGGTTGTGGAGCTGCCCATACGGGTTGGACAACTGCAGTATGTTTTCCAGACAGGAGACCTTGAAGGCATCGTCAAGGACCACCCCTACAAGGCGACGCTGCGCATCCTCGACGGAACGACCGGCGCGGTGATCGCCAGTTACGAAACCACCTTCAAGAGCGCTGTTGACCAGTCGGCGCTGCCGGAGGGGCCCCTCGTGGTGGGCCCGGGCTACCAGCAGCCACAGTAGCCTCCATTCAAACCTTCGCTGCAATAAGCGGCTCCACGTTCAACGCAAACCCGCCTGATTTGCTTCACGCGGGTTTTTTATTGCGAAATGCCCGAGTTCTGGCGATAGTTGCCTGACCATCCCTCCGCCAAAGAGGGAGGGAAGTCATCTTACGAGGCGGCGTGATAAAAACTGCAAAAATAGCCTTCGGTGTTGCCTTGCTTTGCGCCATGAGCATTTCGGCCCGTGCCGAGATCCTTATTGCGACGGCGGGGCCCCTGAAAGGCCAGTATGCGAGCCTTGGCGAGCAATTGCGCCAGGGCGTGAGCCGCGCCGTGGCGGACATCAATGCCGGCGGCGGGATCAATGGCGAGCAGCTTGTGCTTGAGGTGGCCGATGATGACTGCGATCCCAGGCAGGCCATGGCCGTTGCCAACCAATTGGTGGCCAAGGGCGTCAAGTTCGTAGCTGGGCATTATTGCTCGGGATCTTCCATTGCCGCGGCAAAAATCTATGAGGATGCCGGCATCATCATGATCAGCCCCTCCTCCACCAGCCCGAAGTTCACCGACGATGGCGGCTGGAATGTGAACCGGGTATGCGGCCGCGACGATGCACAGGGCGCCTTTGCGGGCCGCGCCGTTGCCAAGGCCTATGCCGGCAAAAGCATTGCTATTCTTGATGACAGCTCGGTTTATGGGGTGGGGCTTGCCAGCATGTTCAAGGGCGCGCTCAATGGCGCCGGGGTAACCGAGAAAGTGCGTGAAAGCTACAAGGCCGGGGCCAATGATTACAATGACCTGGTGCAGAAAATGCTGGCCGCCAATGTGGATCTCATCTATCTCGGCGGCTATGCCTTTGAGGCGGGAACGATCATCCGGCAAATGCGCGATTTCGCTTCTTCAGCCGTTCTCGTAGGCGGGGATGCGCTGCTGGTTGAGCAATTCTGGGCAACCTCCGGCACCTCCGGCGAAGGCACGCTTGTGACCTTTGCGCCTGATGCGCAAAAATCGACTTCAGCGAGAACCGTGATCGAGGCCTTCAGGGCGGCTGACTACAATCCGGAGGGCTACACCCTGCAGGCCTATGCGGCGGTTCAGGCCTTCGCCCAGGCGGCAACGGCTACCCACAGCGTTGATGGCCGCACCCTCAGCCAGTGGCTGCGCGCCGGAAATACTTTGGATACGGTTTTGGGGCCGCTTTCGCTTGATGCAAAGGGCGATGTCAAAGAAGCTGGTTTCGCATGGTATAAGTGGTCGGAAGGCAATTTTGCCGAGGCCCAGCCTTTTCCAGCAACAGTGAGCACGCCATGAAAGCATTTTTTGTCCAGATCAAGTGTGAACTCGGAAAATCATATCCCGTTGCCACGGCTATTGCCGATGCGGAAATTGCCTCGGAAATTTATTCCACGGCGGGCGCCTATGATCTGATGGTAAAGTTTTACCTCGAAGACGATCAGGACATCGGCCATTTTGTTTCGGAAAAGCTGCAGCCAATTCCCGGGATCAAGGACACCACAACGATTATAACCTTCAGGGCATTTTGATGAAAAGACTTAGAGGCAGCCGATGATCCCGCGTTACTCACGGCCCGAAATGACCGCCATCTGGGAGCCGCAGACGCGCTTCCGCATCTGGTTCGAAATCGAAGCCCATGCGGCGGACGCCATGGCCAAACTCGGCATTGTGCCAAAGGCTGCGGCCAAGAAAATCTGGGCCATGGGCGGGGATGCCATTTTCGACGTGGCGCGCATTGACGCCATCGAAGCTGAAACCAAACATGACGTGATTGCCTTCCTCACGCATCTTTCGGAAATCGTGGGGCCGGAGGCGCGCTTCGTGCACCAGGGCATGACCTCTTCGGATGTGCTTGATACCTGCTTCAATATCCAGCTGGTGCGGGCCGCCGATATTCTCATTGCCGACATCGATGGCTTGCTGGCCGCGCTGAAGCGCCGGGCGAAGGAACACAAGAATTCGGTTTGCATCGGGCGCAGCCACGGCATTCATGCGGAGCCCACGACATTCGGCGTGAAGCTTGCCTATTCCTATGCCGAATTTAAGCGAAGCCGGGCACGGCTGGTTGCGGCGAAGGAGGAAGTTTCCACCTGCGCCATTTCCGGCGCTGTGGGCACCTTCGCCAATATCGATCCCAGCGTTGAAGAATATGTGGCCAAGAAAATGGGGCTTACGCCGGAGCCGGTTTCAACCCAGGTGATTCCGCGGGACCGGCACGCCATGTATTTTTCGATCCTTGCGGTGGTTGCAAGTTCCATTGAACGGCTGGCCACGGAAATACGCCACCTGCAGCGCACCGAAGTGCTCGAGGTCGAGGAGTATTTCTCGCCAGGGCAAAAGGGCTCTTCGGCAATGCCGCACAAGCGCAATCCGGTGCTGACTGAAAATCTCACGGGCCTGGCGCGGCTGGTGCGCTCTTCCGCCATTCCGGCGCTGGAGAATGTTGCCCTGTGGCATGAACGGGATATTTCACATTCCTCGGTGGAGCGCGGCATTGGGCCGGACGCCACGGTGCATCTGGATTTTGCGTTGAAGCGCCTGACGGGCGTTGTCGACAAGCTGCTGGTTTATCCGGAAAACATGAAGCGTAATCTGGACCGGCTTGGCGGCCTGGTCCATTCCCAGCGCATTCTGCTGGCGCTGACGCAGAAAGGCATGAGCCGCGAGGCCTCCTATGCGGCGGTACAGCGCAACGCCATGCCGGTGTGGCGGGGCGAAGGCAATTTTCT
This sequence comes from uncultured Hyphomicrobiales bacterium, assembly GCA_902826365.1. GTDB lineage: Bacteria > Pseudomonadota > Alphaproteobacteria > Rhizobiales > Aestuariivirgaceae > Aestuariivirga. Next base: position 26,330 of record CADEEO010000010.1, read on the forward strand.
CGACCTGCTGATGAAAGACACGGAAGTGTCCGCCCATCTGAAGCCCTCCGAGCTCAAAGCCCTGTTCGATCTCGGCTATCACACCAAGCATGTGGATACGATCTTCAAACGGGTGTTTTCATAATCCGACTCAATACTTCATTCTAATGCATTGATATTGCTTAGTTAAAATAAATCCCCTTCTTGAGGTTGACCTTGCCTCTCGACTCTGGCGAGTTAACCTTCATGGACCTCATTACCGATACAAAGGCGCTGGCGGCGCTGTGCAAGGCCTTGGCGCACGAGACTTTTGTGACCGTTGACACGGAGTTCATGCGCGAGACGACCTATTGGCCGGACCTTTGCCTCATCCAGATCGCCGGGGCCGAGGTCAACGGGCTGATTGATCCGATGGCCGAAGGCATTGACCTCAAGCCCTTCTTTGCCCTGATGAACAACGAGAAGGTGCTGAAGGTTTTCCATGCGGCGCGGCAGGATGTGGAGATCATGGTGCATCTCGCCGGCACCGTGCCGCATCCCATTTTTGACACGCAAATCGCCGCGATGGTCTGCGGCTTTGGCGACCAGGTGAGCTATGAAGCCATCGTGCGCAAGCTGGCCAAGGCGCAGATCGACAAGTCGTCGCGCTTTACCGATTGGTCGCGCCGCCCTCTGACCGAGAAGCAGCTAACCTACGCGCTGTCCGATGTCACGCATCTGCGCACGGTTTATGAAAAGCTGAAGCTTGATCTGGATGCCAATGGCCGCGAGCCTTGGCTTGCCCAGGAAATGGCGATCCTGATTGCGATTGAAACCTACCGGACGGAGCCGCAGGATGCCTGGAAGCGCATCAAGGTGCGGCTCAGGTCAAAGAAGCAGCTGGCGGTTCTCATTGCCGTTGCGGGCTGGCGCGAACTGGAAGCGCAGGAAAAGAACGTGCCGCGCTCGCGCGTGATCAAGGATGACGCGGTGGCGGAAGTTGCAATGCAGATGCCGCAGAGCAAGGAAGCCCTTGGGCAACTGCGGGCGCTGCCCCGGGGCATGGCCACATCGCGGATCGGCGACAGCCTGATCCGCGCGGTCAAGGAAGGCCTGGGGCGCGATCCCGCCACCCTGCCCCACACCAATTGGGGCCGCGAGGAAAGTTCTGAATCGACCCAGGCTGCGGCCGAGATTTTGAAGCTGGCGCTGAAGGTCGTCTGCGAGCGCGAAGGGCTGGCGCCAAAGCTTGTGGCGAATACATCGGACATTGAAGCCGTTGCCGAAAGCGACGAGGCGGATGTGCCCTTGATGCATGGCTGGCGGCGCGAAGTGTTCGGCAACGTGGCGCTGGAACTGAAGCGCGGCAAGGCGATGATCGGGTTCAGGGATGGGCGCGTGGTGATTTCGCCGGCAGGCGGCTAGTCAATCACAACCTTGGCGACCCGGCCCATTTCGGACGCAAGACCCGCCAGGCGTTTTTCGACACGCTCGCCCATCAGGTCCTGCAGTTTTTTCGGCAAGCGGAGCTGCAGGGTTTTTCCCTCGGCCATCTTGAGGCCGATGCGCGGCAGCATGCCCGGCATGGCGGCCGAGAGGATATAGGCAAGGCGGAAAATGGAGCTCAGAAGATGGGCCCGCATCATCTGGTTGTCATCGAGAAGATGCACCAGGCCATCGCCCATCTCCTCGCCCTCGTAGCGATAGAAAACCGTGAGCGCCAAAAATACCCGGCCGGGATGATCAATGCCGACAAAGGCGGCCTGTGAAATCATGCCAAGGGAGCGTTCGGCGCGGTAATCGGGATGGGCCCGCCAGCCAATATCGGCAAGGAGGCAGGCGGCATAGCGGAGGCGCGTTTCAACCTCGGTCTCCTTGAAGCCCGCACCACCGAAGAGTTGATCGGTCCAATCACATAATTCCAGCTCATGTTCGGGCGAACGGGCATAGCGCCGGGCAAAATCCCAGCAGGATGAAAGCAGCGCATCGGCCTGCATTTTGCGGCGCGGCAGCTTTGAATAGAGAAGGCCTTCGCGCACGCCGTAAACCGATGAAACAACGTGAGTTGCCTTGCCCTTGGCCAGCAGGCGATCCAACACCAGGGCGCCATAGGGCAACGTGTCGGAACGGCTTTTGGAAACTTCACGCACGTCCCGCAATGAAGACGACGATAGGCCGGAGACAAGATCGGCGACGGCGGAAGCCTGCTGGCGCGTCATGGCGTAGTGGTGCAGCACATGGAGCGGGTACTTGTTCTGCGCCATGTGAAGCCGTGCCAAGTTTCGCCAGGTGCCGCCCACGGCATAGAACGAACGGCCTTTCAGGTTCACCAGAAGCGTTGCCTTCTCAAGGTACTCATCGACGATTTCCTTGGCTCGTTTAACTGAGCCGCCGGACATGTCGATCAGGCGCAAGGGACCGATGGGCAAGGTAATGCCATCGCGCAGCTTTCCGTCCTGCACGTCGATCAGTTCAAGGGAGCCGCCGCCCAAATCGCCCACGATACCATCAGCCTCAGGGATACCTGCAATCACGCCAAGGGCGGCGTAGCGCGCCTCTTCCCTGCCGGAAAGCACGTTGATACCGACGCCGATGGCCTCTTCGGCACTTTCAATAAAGGCTTGGCCATTTGTCGCTTCGCGCGCGGCGGCGGTCGCCACGGCGAAAACCTGCTTCACGCCGATCTGCTTGGCCAGGGTGCGAAAGCGGCGCAAGGCCGCGAGGGCGCGGGCAATGCCGCCGTCGGCCAGCTTTCCGGTGATGGCCACGCCTTTGCCAAGGCCGCAGAGAATTTTTTCATTGAACACCGGGGTGGGCGAGCGGCGCAGGCCGTCATAGACGACAAGGCGAACCGAGTTGGAGCCGATGTCCACAACGGCCACGGGACGGTAAGTCGGTGGTTCTGTCCTGAAGCCCTTGTGCCAACTCACTTCCGAATCCTGGACTTTCTCTTGGAGACAAAACTATCACCCGCCACACTAGCTTTAAGCGAGCGGCCCCGTCCAGAGAGAGATGGATTATTCATGAAATAGTCGTGGGCATTGAACGGCGGCTCATTCGGCCCGGGCGCCACGCGCTGGGCGGAGCCATCGGGCAGGATGTTCCAGCTCTGCTGATTGTCCTTGAAATTCACCACCATGATCTGGTCCTGAATTTGCTCGTGCACGGTGGGATTTTCGATGGGGATGAGCGTTTCCACGCGGCGGTGCAGGTTGCGCGGCATGAGGTCGGCGGAGCCGATGTAAACCAGGGCTTTGGCATGGGGCAGCCCGTGCCCTGCGCCGAAGCAAATGATGCGGGAATGTTCGAGGAAGCGGCCAACAATGCTTTTCACGCGGATGTTTTCGGACAGACCAGGGACGCCGGGGCGCAGGCAGCAAATACCGCGCACGACAAAATCGATCTTAACTCCCGCCTGGCTTGCCTTGTAGAGGGCGTCGATCATGCCGGGGTCAACCAGCGAATTGAACTTGCCCCAGATGTGGGCGGGCCGGCCAGCCTTGGCATGGGCGATTTCATCGTCAATATGCTTGAGGAGACGCGGCTTCAAATTGATCGGCGAGAGCGAGAGCTTTTCCAGGTCCTCCGGCTGGGCATAGCCGGAGATGAAGTTAAACAGCCGCGCCGCATCGCGGCAGAGGGCCGGATCGCTGGTGAAGAAGGAAAGGTCCGTATAGACCTTGGCGGTGATCGGATGATAGTTGCCGGTGCCGTAGTGAACGTAGCTCCGCATGTTTGCGCCTTCGCGGCGCACCACCATGGAGACTTTTGCATGGGTTTTGAGTTCGATGAAACCGAACACCACTTGCACGCCGGCGCGCTCAAGATCGCGGGCCCACTGGATGTTGGCTTCCTCATCAAAACGAGCCTTGAGCTCCACCAATGCCATGACGGACTTGCCCGCTTCGGCGGCTTTGGCGAGTGCTGCTACGATGGGCGAGTTGTTCGAGGTGCGGTAGAGCGTCTGCTTGATGGCCACCACATTGGGGTCGCTCGCCGCCTGCAGCACGAATTGCACGACAACGTCAAATGACTCATAGGGGTGGTGGACGACGAAATCCTTCTGGCGGATGGCGGCAAAACAGTCACCGCCATGGTCGCGCACCCGCTCGGGGAAGCGCGCCAGATAAGGCGTGAATTTCAGGTCGGGCCGTTCATCGAGAATGAGCTGCTTGGTGTCGGCATAGCCGACAAGGCCCTCGCAGGTCACCGTCACATCCTCGGTCACATCCAACTGGTCGGCAATGAAGCCGCGGATGCCCGGCGGGCAATCGGCGTCAACTTCCATGCGGATCACCGAACCGCGGCGGCGGCGCTTCAGGGCGCTTTCGAACACGCGCACCAGGTCTTCGGCCTCTTCCTCGATTTCGATATCGCTGTCCCGGATGATGCGGAACAGGCCCTGCCCCAGGACATCGTAGCCTGGGAACAGCTTCGGCACGAAACCCCGCAGCATGTGTTCGAGCGAGATGAAGCGCGGGCTGGAGCCCGGCAGGCGGATGAAGCGCTCAAGCTGCGGCGGAATGGGCAGCAGGGCGTTCATGATGCCGCCGTCACTCCGGCGCTTCAGTTCGAGTGCTATGATGAAGCCGCGGTTGAGAATGAAGGGAAAGGGGTGAGCGGGATCGATGGCAATGGGGGTGACGATGGGAAGGATGTGTTCGAGGAAGCGGTTGTCGAGCCACTTGTGCTCGTCGGCCGTCAGAAGCTCTTCGTTGACAATGGTGATTCCGTTTTCGGTCAATTCGATTTTGAGCTGCAGCCAGCGCCGGTCCTGCTCGGCCATCAATTCCTGGGCAAATTTGCGGATTTTCTCAAGCTGCTCTTCCGGGCTCATGCCATCGGGGCTGATTTCCACCATCTGCTCGCGCACCTGGCCCACCAGCCCTGCGACACGCACCATGAAGAATTCATCGAGGTTGTTTCCGGAAATGGAGAGAAAGCGGAGGCGTTCGAGCAGCGGGTGATTGCGGTTGCGGGCCTCCTCGAGAACCCGCATGTTGAAGCCAAGCCAGGACAGTTCGCGATTGAAAAAGCGCTGGGGACTATCCATGCCAACCGTCACGGCGGGTTCAAGCGGAAGCATCTCGTTCATCGGCAAACCTCAAAAATTCAACGGATAATAGGCCTATATGACAGTTTGGTGAAAGCGGGGAATGCGGAGGCGGTAAACGAAGCGCTAGTCCTCATCGCCAAAAAGCCCGGGGGCGGAGAAATCAGCCATTACCTTGGCCACAAAGGGGCGGGTTACCTCGGCCCGCTCTTCCAGGGCGCGGCGGTCAATTTCCGCCACCAGTAGGCGCGCCGCACCTAGGGAACGCGGCATGCGGGCCAGCATGAAACTGATGGTGGATTCATCTGCCGCAATCTGGCGGTCAAAAAACAGCTTCACCAGCACGCCGCGCAGCAGGGCATCATCGGGCGGCAGGATTTCCAGAAGCGGGATGGCCTTCAGCCGCGACAGCAGATCGGGCAAGATAATTTTCCAATGCTCGGGCCGGGTTTGGGCAGTCAGCAAAATGCTGCTGCCCTGCTGCCTCGCCAAATTTAGAAGATGGAAAAGCCCTCGCTCATCTAGCGGAGGGACCACGTCCTCAATGGCGGAGGCACCGGAAGCCAATATCTCAGGAGCAGTCTCAACCTTAACATCGGCGGCCTGAACCCGGGCTGCCTTTGAGCGCTGGCGCCAAACCTCGACAAGGTGGGATTTTCCGCTTCCCGGCGGGCCTATGATCATGGCCGCGTGGGCGGGCCAGTCGGGCCAGTGGTCAATCAAGGCCACGGCCGCGGCGTTGGAGCCGGCGACCAGAAAATCGTCGCGGCCCAGGGCTTGCCGGTGGGGCAGTTCCAAAACAAGCTGTCGGCCCCTGCCCTTCATTTCGCGCGGTTACGCACCGGAGTTTTTTGGGACGTTGGCATCTCACGGGGATCACCGCGATAGAGCTTGCTTGCCAGATACTTGGTGAGGGCAAAGCGCACGAGAACGCCGGCCGCCGCCGCCAAGGGAACGGCCAGCAACAGCCCGACAAAACCAAACACGTAGCCAAAAGCAAACAGCGCAAACATCAGCCAGACGGGATGCAGGCCAATGCTGCTGCCCACCAGCTTGGGCGAGAGGAAATTGCCTTCGATGAACTGGCCCACGGCGAAGATGCCGATGATCATCGCGATGCTGGCAAAATCCGGCCAGAACTGGACCAGGCCCACGCCAATGGCCGCTACGCCGCCAACCAGCGCGCCGACATAGGGAATGAAACTCAGGAGGCCCGCGCCGAGGCCAATAACGAGGCCGAATTTCAATCCAGCAAGGCTCAGCGCCAGTGCATAGAACAGACCCAGCAGGAGGCATACGGTTCCCTGGCCACGGATGAAGCCGGCCATCGCCGCGTTGATATCGTTGAATATGCCCCTGATCGTTTCGGCGTGATCGCGGGGCAGCCAGCTGTCCACCTTGGCAACCAGCCGGTCCCAGTCGGCCAGAAGATAGAAGGCCACGATCGGCGTTACCACGAGGAGCGAGAGGAGATTGACCAGCGCCATGCCGCCGGACCAGACGGAGGCCAGAAGGGTTGCGGTCCAGCCAGCGGCCTTTCCAGCGATATCGGAAACCGAACCCTGAATGTCTGCCCCGGATTTTGTGATCGCATCCTTCATCCATTGCGGAGCCACGTCGTTGAAGCGCTCTATCAGGGACTTCATCAGGGATGGCAAGTCGCCGGCAAATTTCACGATCTGGTCGCCGAGGATAGGGACGATGAGAAGCCCGATCAGAACCAGCAACAGAATGCTGAGCAGAAGAATCAGGGTCGTTGCCATCAACCGTGGCAAACCAAGGCGCTCAAGCGCGTCGGCGACGGGATCGAGAAAATAAGCCAATACGAGTCCTGCGATAAACGGCAGCAAAATCGGGCTGAGCAGCCACAGCACCAGAATGAGCGCGAGGAATGCAATGACCCAGAATGTGACTTGCCTTTGAAACGTCATGGAGAATGTTACTCCTGCTTGCCGTTGGCCATGTGCAGCAGCCAATCGCGCATGTATAATGCGCCCGAGCCGAAGGTCAAAATCGCCACAAAGGCATAGCCGGCAAAGAGCAGTTGTTCCATGCTGACTTTCAGCCCCAGCAGCCCCAGGACCACGCCAGCCAGAACGATCTGCCCCACGGTGTTCACCTTGCTGGCCATGGACGGGGCCACCACCATGGGCTTGCCAACCACCCAGGCGAGGACAACGGCGCCCACGATCAGGACGTCACGGGTCACCACAAGAATGACCAGCCAGGCCGGCAGGAATTTCAAAAAACCCAGGGACACATAGATGGACACCAGCAAGGCCTTGTCGGCGATGGGATCGAGATAGGCTCCGAGCTCCGAGCGCTGGTTAAACCTTCTGGCGATGTAGCCATCCACGCCATCGCTGATGCCCGCCGCCACAAAGGCTGCGAAGGCCCATGAAAATTCCCCGGAGATGATCAGCCATACGGTTATGGGGACCAGCAGGATGCGGCCGATGGTGATGAAATTTGGCAGGTTGATGGGCATTACAATTGGGATTGAATGACCCAATTCCCCCCGATTTGCGACATCTGTAATCCGGTTCCCTGCATTGACGCCTGCACCACCTGCAACTCGCCAACATACATCAATCTGATCACCGCGCCATCGGCCGCAAGGGTTGACACGTCAACGCCAATAATGCCGGGCGAGGAGAGGATGCGCGAGCGGACGGCGTTCCATTCGGAAGGGCTGGCAAAGGGCACGGTCACGGGAATTGAATGGGAGACGCTGGCTTCGGCGCTGACCTGCCGGGCCCTGGTCTTGTCCGACCTGTACTTGTCGACCATGACCGCATGGAAGCGCGCGGCGGCGAGCGCTGCGGAGCTCTCGAGAGTTGGCGGATCGGCGGTGTAAATTTTGTCGAAGGTGATTTTGCCGAGTTCAGATTCGGCATTCATCATGGCGCGCACGCCATTGCCTTCAGCCGGTTCGGCAATGGCGACCAAAACGGTTCTGGTGCCATAGCGGCGGCGCAGCGCTTCAAGCTTTATGGGATCGAGATTGAGCACATCCTGGGCCGTGATGGCGGCTGTATCCTCGAGATCACCGATGGGGATGATGAGGGGAACCAGCGACTGTTCGGCATGGAGATTGAGCCAGGCGGTGCGCCACAGATTTTCCTCCCAAAGCTGGGCGCCTTCCGCCGCCTTCCAAATGGGCAGCACCAGCATGGGGGTGGCCTGTTCGGAGACAACGGTCACGCCATAGCTTTCAAAAAGCCTCTCAACTTTTGCCGGAATGAACCTCACGGTGAATTTGCCGATATAGTGGCCAGGACCGGTGCCCTCCTCCTCGATGGAAAGCGACTTGAGCAGGGGCAGCACATCCTTGGGTTCCAGCTTGGCGATTTCGGCTGCAAAGGTTTCGTTGCCCAGGCGCTGCGCCAGCATGACAATGGCTTTCATCTGGACTTCGAACAGGGCCTTGTTCTTGGCGGTGGCGACATCCTTGTCGGTGACATCGGCGGCCACGCCCTGGACGGCAAAGACGCTGGTTTCGACCGGCCCCGCCGCATGGGCAACGGACAGGCCGAGCATGATCATCGTGGCCACAAAAACCAGCCACAGTCGTTGATAGATCATGCCGTCAACCGCTCCATTTCCGCTGGTGATTAGCCACCATCACGCTTTATTCGCACGCCGCTTCAGGCTAAGAGGCCCTTTAGCATGAACATTAGGGCAAACTAGCGGCATGAGCGACGGCAAACAAGCACAACAAAACGGCGTCACCTATGCCGACGCGGGCGTGGATATAAGTGCTGGAAACGCCCTGGTTGAGGCGATCAAGCCCTTGGCCAAGGCAACGCGGCGCAAGGGCACTGATTCGGCGCTTGGCGGGTTTGGCGGGCTGTTTGACCTCAAGGCCTGCGGCTACAAGGACCCGGTTCTGGTGGCCGCCAATGACGGGGTTGGCACCAAATTGCGCGTGGCCATTGAAACGGGCCTGAACCACGGGGTTGGCATTGATCTGGTGGCCATGTCGGTGAATGACCTTATCGTGCAAGGGGCCGAGCCGCTGTTCTTTCTGGATTACTTTGCCACGGGCAAGCTTGATGTGGCGCAGGCCCGCGAGGTGATCGCCGGGATTGCCGAGGGCTGCAAGCAGGCGGGATGCGCCCTTGTCGGCGGGGAAACCGCGGAGATGCCCGGCATGTATCACGGCAAGGATTATGACCTTGCGGGATTTGCGGTGGGGGCCGTCGAGCGCAAGCGAATTCTGCCGGCGAAGGATGTGGAGCCAGGCGACGTCATTCTGGGGCTGGCTTCATCGGGCACTCATTCCAACGGCTATTCCCTGATCCGCAGGATCGTCGAGATGAGCGGGCTTGGTTATGACGCCCCTGCCCCCTTTGCCAA
>CADEEO010000010.1:35799-37473 GCA_902826365.1 uncultured Hyphomicrobiales bacterium
ATTGCAACGGCGCTCAAGAAATCCGGCGAGACGGTTGTCACCCTTGGCCATTTGCGCAAGCGCCGGGGCAAAGAGGCGCAGGTTGCGACAACAGGAAGCCTGAACGTCCGATGAAGCGAAAGCGCGTTGGAGTTCTGATTTCGGGCCGCGGCTCCAACATGGCGGCCCTTGTAGAAGCGGCACAGGATCCGGCTTATCCCGCCGAAATCGTATGCGTGGTTTCCAACCGGCCGGATGCCGCCGGGCTGAAGTTCGCGCAGGGCCGCAACATTTCAACGCATGTCATTGATCATAAAAGCTATGCGACGCGCGAAGCTTTCGATGCAGCGCTTAACGACTATCTGCAATCGCAGAAACTGGACCTGATTGCCTGCGCCGGATTCATGCGTGTCATGACCTCGGTGCTGCTGGAGCCCTGGGCCGGGAAAATGATCAACATTCATCCTTCCCTGCTGCCGCTCTACAAGGGCACTCATGCGCATGAGCGTGCCTTGGCTGATGGCGTGAAGGTTCACGGCTGCTCGGTCCATTATGTGACTGACGAACTGGATGGCGGGCCGGTCATTGCGCGGGCGGAAGTTCCAGTGCTGCCGGGTGACACGCCTGAAACATTGGCAGCGCGAGTGCTGGTGGAAGAACACAAGCTTTATCCCAAGGCGCTGGCGATGGCAGCCACAATGGAATTCAATCCCAACAGTTCGTCATTCCGGCGAAAGCCGGAATCCTCCAAAAGTAATTGAACCAGATTCCGGCTTTCGCCGGAATGACGATTTTTTCCGAGGAGTCCTACATAAACACATCAAGCTGCGGCTGGCCGGTTTCGTGGCGCACGTCGTCCTGCCATTTCTTCAGCAGCACCTTGCGCCGTTCCGGATATTTGTCCTTCAGCACTTCCATGGCCATCATGCGGTCGGTGCGGAAGGAGCGGAAGGCGGTGCGCAGTTCGCACCAGCCGATGATCAGGCGCTGGGCATCAAAATAGGAAATGGCGATGGGCCAGATGGTGCGGATGGTTTCATTGCCCTCTTCGCTGCGATAGGAAATCGTGGCCTTCCGCCCATCGCGGATGGCGGCGCGGAACTGCGCCACGTCGATGCGGTCCGGCGCGAGGTGCATGCGCTGCGGCACCAGCAGCCCCGCATCGAACAGGAAGGGCCTGAGCTTTTCCGGCAGCACCGTGCCGATCTTGGCCACCGTATCGAGGGCGGCGCGGGCCAAGTCCTTGTCGCCGCGCCTGGCCACCCAGCGGAGGCCGAGCATGACCGCCTCCAATTCATCGGTGGTGAACATCAGGGGCGGCAGGTCGTAGCCTTCGCCCAGCACGTAGCCCACGCCCGCCTCGCCGCGGATGGGAACGCCCTCGATGGTCAAGGTGGCAATGTCGCGGTAAACCGTGCGGAGCGAGACTTCCAGCTCACGCGCCATGACATCGCCCGTCACCGGGCGGCGGTGGCGGCGCAGGATTTGGATCAACTGCAAAAGGCGGTCGGCTCTACGCATGCCTTTACCTATCGTAACGCTGCTGACAACATGTTGTCAGGAGTGTGGCAGTAGAGGGGCAGCAGGGGAAGAAATATCATGGGAGCGGCTAATCATGGCAAATTTTGATTTCGGCGGTTATCCCAAGCCGGTGCGGGAAAAACTGCTAGGCCTGCGCCAGATGATTTTCGACGT
>CADEEO010000011.1:0-9586 GCA_902826365.1 uncultured Hyphomicrobiales bacterium
TTACTTATCGCGCACAACCTTCTGGTTCTGCACGCCCAGGCCGTCAATACACACGCGCATTTTATCGCCGGGTTTCAGGTATTGCGGCGGCTTCATGCCCATGCCGACGCCGGGAGGGGTGCCGGTGGTGATGATGTCGCCCGGCATGAGGGTGAAGAATTCCGAGAGATAGGCCACGATATGGGCCACGCCATAAACCATGGTGGCGGTGGAGCCGTCCTGCACGCGCTTGCCGTTAAGCTCGAGCCAGAGGTGGAGGTTCTGCGGATCCTTCACCTCGTCGGCGGTCACCAGCCAGGGGCCGATGGGGCCAAAGGTGTCGTAGGATTTGCCCTTGGTCCATTGGCCGGAACGCTCCACCTGGAATTCGCGCTCGGAAAGGTCATTGATGGTGCAATAGCCCGCCACGTGTTTCATGGCATCAGCCTTCTTGATGTTCTTGGCGCGGGTTCCGATGATCACGCCAAGCTCCACTTCCCAGTCGGATTTTTGGGATTTCGGCGGAATGGTCACATCGTCATCGGGGCCGGAAATGCAGCTTACATGCTTGGTAAAAACCACGGGTTCCGGCGGCACCTTGAGGCCGGATTCGGCGGCATGGTCGGAATAGTTCAGGCCGATGGCCACAAATTTCTGCGAATTTGCCACGCAGGCGCCGATACGCGGGGTGCCCCGAACCAGCGGCAGGGTTTCAAGCTTGAGCTTCTTGAGCTTGGCTAGGCCCTTGGGGGAAATGGTTTCGCCCGTGATATCGGGGATCACCTTTGACAGGTCGCGGATCTTGCCGGCCTTGTCCAGAATGCCGGGCTTTTCCTTGCCCCTTGGCCCGTAACGCAGAAGTTTCATGCCCGTTCCCCTGTGGTGGCTGACGGATGCCAGCGCGGTTGATAGCCTCTCGCCAGAATGGCGGTGATGAGCGGCGGTGTCAAAAGCCTGGCCTTCATAAGCGAAGCCCGGGGAATTGCCAGCCCATATTGCGAATGAGACCATTGCAGGAGGTGCTGGCCTTTGACCGCATAGGCGAGGCTGTCCTGTTCGATCATCGCCCCATCGGGCAAATTCCTGACTTCGGCCTCGTGCCGCGCAAGGCGCTGGGCGTGGAGTTCGCGGTCAAAGTCATTAACCTTGCGGCCGCCGATGAAGCTCTTGGCGTCTGCCTTGCGGCAATAAAAACAGGGGCGGTGGCCCGCCGCCAAGGCGGTGACCTCATCGAGAAAGAACAGCGAGGTATAGCCCTTCCCCATGGCCTCATGCTTCATGTTTTTGTAGTGCATGTCGCAGCAAATCCAGTGCTGGCTGGCCCAGCGGCGCTTGCCCAGCGTCTTGTCATCGCGGTGGAATTTGCCGCCGCGGTTGCCCATCATGGTGCCGCGTTCCGGCACGGCGACGATGCTACCGTCGGGTTGAACGCGGTTTTGCAGGGGCACGGGAAGGAGCCGGAATGGCGAAGGGAGGGGTAGGCAGCATGAGGTTGTGGCGGCCGACCTTGGTGATGTCCTTTTCGCCGCAGAGGCCCATGGTGATATCCAATTCGCTTTTCAGGATTTCAAGGGCGCGGGTGACGCCCGCTTCGCCGCCAGCACCCAGGCCATAGATATAGGCCCGGCCCACCATGGTGCCCTTGGCGCCCATGGCGATGGCTTTCATGATGTCGATGCCGGTCCTGATGCCGCTGTCAAAGAATACTTCGGTCTTGTCGCCAACCGCATCGACAATGGCGCCGAGCATATCAATGGTGGCCGGCGCGCCATCAAGCTGGCGGCCGCCATGGTTCGAAACGATGATGGCATCGGCGCCGGTCTGCACCGCGAGCAAGGCGTCATCAACATCATTTATGCCCTTGAGGATGAGCTTGCCATGCCACTGCTTGCGGATGAATTCCACCGACGTCCAATCCAGCGTTGGATCAAACTGGTGATGGGTCCACTCCGCCAATGTGCCCATGTCCTCCACGCCTTTGACATGGCCCACGATGTTTCCGAAGGTGCGGTTTTTGGTGCCCAGCATGCCCATGCACCAACGCGGCTTGGTCATCATGTTGAGGATATTGGGGATGGTCAGTTTGGGCGGCGCGGACAAGCCGTTCCTGATGTCCTTGTGGCGCTGGCCGAGAAGCTGGAGATCGAGGGTGAGCACGAGGGCTGAACATTTTGCGGCCCGAGCGCGGGCCACGAGGTCCGAGGCAAAGCCCCGGTCGCGCATCACGTAGAGCTGGAACCAGAAGGGCTTGTCGTTGCGCTTTGCCACCTCTTCAATCGAACAGATGCTCATAGTGGTGAGCGTATAGGGCAAGCCAAATTTTTGCGCGGCGCGGCAGGCTTTGATTTCACCGTCCGCATGCTGCATGCCGCCTAGGCCGATGGGGGCCAAAGCCACGGGCATGGACACGTCCTGGCCCACCATCTTGGTTTTCAGCGAGCGGTTGTCGATGTTGCGGGCCACACGCTGGCGGAGCTTGTATTTGTCGAAGGCCTTGGTGTTGTCGACGTAGGTGCTGGTGGTATAGGAGCCAGTGTCGCAGTAGTCGTAAAACATGCGAGGTACGCGGGTTTCATAGACTTGGCGCAGGTCTTCAATACAGTTGATTTTGGCGGGGTTCATCTCTGGTGGTTCTCAAAGTTGGACGTGAGGCCCCTCTTTTGCCCGCCTTGGCTGTTCACTGCAAGGTAGTTTCTCTTGTTAAATCATCCCATTGCGGGGTAGTTTCGCGCCATGCTGAAAATGCCCGAAGCAGACCCCCAGACAGTCAAGAAGCGCGCCTCGATTGCAACCGCGCTGCGCCGGATTGTTCCGGGTGAAGGGGTCATTGAAACACGCACCGAAATGAGCGTTTACGAGTCCGACGGCCTCACCGCTTACCGGCAAATGCCGCTGGTGGTGGTGCTGCCAAAAACCACGGCGGAAGTGGCGAAAGTGCTGCGTTACGCCTTCGAAAACAAAATCAAGGTTGTGCCGCGCGGGGCCGGCACATCGCTTTCGGGCGGAGCCCTGCCGCTGGCTGACGGCATCGTTCTGGGGCTTTCGAAATTCAACCAGATCCTGGAAATCGACTATGACAACCGCTGCGCCCGGGTGCAGCCGGGGGTGACCAACCTAGCCATAACCCAGGCGGTGCAGCACAAGGGCTTCTACTACGCGCCGGACCCTTCCTCGCAGATCGCCTGCACCATTGGCGGCAATGTGGCGGAAAATTCCGGCGGGGTGCATTGCCTGAAATATGGCCTTACCGCCAACAATATCCTCGGCCTTGAAATGGTGCTGATCAGCGGCGAGATCATCCGCCTTGGCGGCAAGCATCTGGACAGCGACGGACTGGATCTGCTCGGCGTGCTCACCGGCTCGGAAGGCCTGCTCGGGGTGATCACCGAAGTCACGGTGCGGCTCCTGCAAAAGCCGGAAACGGCGCGCGTCATCCTGGTGGGTTTTCCTTCCAGCGAAGATGCGGGAAACTGCGTGGCCGATATCATTTCAGCCGGCATCATCCCCGGCGGCATGGAAATGATGGACAGGCCGGCCATTCATGCGGTGGAAGAATTTGTCCATGCGGACTATCCGCTTGATGTGGAAGCGCTGCTCATCATCGAGCTTGATGGGCCGGCCATCGAAGTGGACCACCTGATTGAAGAGGTCTCGGCGATTGCCCGGAAAAACAAATGCAGCACCTCGCGCACCTCAACTTCGGAAGCCGAGCGCCTGCTGTTCTGGGCCGGGCGCAAGGCGGCCTTCCCGGCGGTGGGGCGCATCTCGCCGGATTACCTGTGCATGGATGGCACCATCCCCCGCAAGCGCCTTTCGGAAGTTCTCACCGGCATGGCCGAGCTTTCAAAGAAGCATGGGCTGCGGGTGGCCAATGTCTTCCATGCGGGTGACGGCAATCTGCATCCGCTCATTCTCTATGACGCCAATGTGGGCGACGAACTGGCGCGGGCCGAAGAATTCGGCGCGGATATCCTGCGGCTCTGCGTGAAAGTTGGCGGCGTGCTCACGGGCGAGCATGGGGTGGGCATCGAGAAGCGGGATCTCATGCCGGTGATGTTCACGGAGGCCGATCTGGCGCAGCAGCAGCGCCTGAAATGCGCTTTCGACGACCGGGGCCTGCTCAATCCCGGAAAAGTGTTTCCAACGCTCCATGCCTGCGCCGAGCTGGGCCGCATGCATGTGAAGGCGGGCAAGCTGCCCTTCCCGGAGATTCCGAGATTCTGATGACGCCGACCTTCAAACCGCAGTCAGTACCGGAGCTTGCGGATTATGTGGCGCTCGGCGGCAGGCTTGAGGTTGTGGGCAGCGGCACAAAGCGTGGGCTTGGCCGGCCATTGCAGCCGGAAACCGCCATCGACATGTCGGTCTTCACCGGCATTTCCCTCTACGAACCTGAGGAACTGGTGCTTGAGGCGGGGGCGGGCACGCCGCTCAGCGAGATCGAGAAGGCGCTCGCCAAAAATCACCAGCAACTAGCCTTCGAGCCACCGGACTATTCGAAATTGCTGGGGGGCAAACACAAGGGTACGCTGGGGGGTCTGATGGCTTGCGGACTTTCGGGACCACGGCGCATCAAGGCGGGGGCGGCGCGTGACCATATATTGGGCATTGCCGGGGTTTCAGGGCGTGGTGAAATTTTCAAGGCGGGCGGGCGGGTTGTCAAGAATGTCACCGGCTTTGACGTGGCCAAGCTCATGGTGGGTTCCTATGGCACGCTGGCAGCACTCACCAGCATCACGGTCAAGGTTCTGCCTGCCGCCGCCACGCAGGAAACCCTGGTTTTCAGCGGCCTCAGCGATGCCAAGGCGATCCAGGCCATGAGCCTTGCCATGCAGTCGGCCTGCGAAGTTTCAGGGGCGGCGCATTTGCCTGGAACGCCGTCGCAAACCCTGTTTCGCCTGGAAGGCATTTCGCCTTCGGTTGCTTACCGCCGCCAGAAGCTTGCCAGCCACCTGAAGATTTTTGGGGCCAGCGATCATCTCGAACAGAAGGACTCGCTTGCGGAATGGAAGGCCATCCGCGATGTTGAGCGATTGAGCGCCGATGACGCGCGCTTTGTCTGGAAACTGTCGCTGACACCGTCAAAGGCCGCCGAAACCGTGGCGCGGATTTCAAAGCAGCTTGATATCCAGTATTTCTACGATTGGGCAGGCGGCCTTGTCTGGCTCGGGGTGCCGCGCAGCAACCAGGCCTATGCCTATATCATCCGCAATTGCGTTGAAGATGGCCACGCCACGCTTTTCCGGGCCGAGGATGACGTGCGCGAGCGCATCGAGGTTTTCCAGCCCCAGCTTCCGGCCCTTTCCGGGCTCACCAAGCGGGTCAAGGCTTCCTTTGATCCCAGTGGTGTTTTCAATCACGGCCGCATGTATAAAGATATCTGATTCATGCAAACAAATTTCACCGCAGCGCAATTGAAAGACCCTCACACGGCGGAAGCCAACAAGATCCTGCGGTCTTGCGTGCATTGCGGTTTCTGCACCGCCACCTGCCCCACCTATGTGCTGCTGGGCGACGAGCTCGACAGCCCGCGCGGGCGCATCTACCTCATCAAGAACATGCTGGAGAAGAATGAGCCGGCAACGACGGAAACCGTCAAGCACATCGACCGCTGCCTGTCATGCCTGTCGTGCATGACCACCTGCCCTTCGGGCGTCAACTACATGCACCTCATCGACCAGGCCCGGGTGCATGTGGAAAAAACCTACCGGCGGCCGGTGTTCGAAAAGCTGCTGCGCGCCGTGCTGGGCTATGCCATGCCGCGGCCCCGTGTGTTCCGGCTGGCGCTGGAAGCCGCAAAACTTGCCCGGCCATTTGCAAAAGTGTTTTCCAGGCTGGGCCTCAAGCGGGTTGAGGCGATGCTGGCGCTGGTTCCCAAGACGCCAATCCTTTCGGAAACCTTCGGCGCGCCTGGCATCTATCCGGCGGAAGGCGAACAGCGCGGCCGCGTGGCGTTGCTCATGGGCTGCGTGCAAAGTGTCATTGAACCTTCCATCAATGCGGCCACCATTCGCCTGCTGACGCGGCTTGGCTATGAAGTGGTGATTACGAGTGGGGAAACCTGTTGCGGCTCGCTCACCCATCACATGGGCAAAGAGGCGGACGCCATCTGGCGGGCCCGGCGCAATGTGCATCACTGGGCCAATGCAAGAGTCGATGCGATCATCGTGACGGCGTCGGGCTGCGGCACGACGATCAAGGATTATGGCTTCATGCTGCGCCTTGACCCCGTCTATGCGGCACGAGCCGCCGTTGTCAGCGCCAAGGCAAAGGACATTGTTGAATTCCTCTCCGGCATTGAGCTGCCTGCCGCTCCGCAGGCCTTGCGCGTCACCTATCATTCGGCCTGCTCCATGCAGCATGGCCAACAGATGGGAAGCAAGGCCCAAACGCTTTTGCGCAATGCGGGATTTACGGTTCAGGATATTCCGGAAGGCCACCTCTGCTGCGGTTCGGCCGGCACTTACAACATCATGCAGCCCGAGATCGCCACGCAGCTGCGGGACCGGAAAATAAAAAACATAAAGACGACCAATCCGCAGGTGATCGCCACCGGCAACATCGGCTGCATCACCCAGCTTGCGACAGGCCTGGAAACGCCCATTCTGCACACGGTCGAGCTTCTCGATTGGGTCTATGGCGGACCGAAGCCTGAGAAACTGAAACATCTCACTGGAGAGGCTTAAGACATGGCCAGAATGCCAGCCGGCGTCACACTTCGCGGAAAAATGCTGCCGGAATACCGCTCCATTCTGACACCTGAAGCCCTTGCTTTCCTGGCGGAGCTGCACCGCAACTTTGATGGCGAACGGCAAAGACTGCTGGGCCTTCGCGCCGCAAGGGCCAAGCGGTTCAGCAAAGGCGAACTGCCGGACTTCCTGCCCGAGACCCGCGCCATCCGCGAAGGGTCATGGCGGGTGGCCCCGATCCCCGCTGACTTGCAGGACCGGCGGGTTGAAATCACCGGCCCCACAGACCGCAAGATGGTGATCAACGCGCTCAATTCCGGCGCCAAGGTCTTCATGACGGATTTCGAGGATTCGAATTCGCCGACCCTCGACAATCTCGTTCGCGGGCAGATCAACCTTCGCGACCGCTGGAGCGGCGCCATGGATTACCGGGACCCTGATTCAGGCAAACACTATGTTCTGGGCAAGCGGCCCGCGGTGCTTTTGGTCCGCCCGCGCGGCTGGCACCTGCCGGAATTCCATGTACGTATTGATGGCCAGATCATGTCGGGTGCGCTTTTTGATTTCGGCCTGTATTTTTTCCACAATGCCAAGGCGGCACTCCGCCATAATTCAGGCCCCTATTTTTACCTGCCCAAGATGGAGAGCCATCTGGAGGCGCGGCTGTGGAACAGTGTTTTCACCTTTTCGCAAAGTGCTCTCGGATTTCCACTGGGGACCATCAAGGCCACCGTGCTGATCGAAACGCTGCCTGCCGCCTTTGAGATGGATGAAATCCTCTATGAACTGCGCGAACATATGGCGGGGCTCAATTGCGGGCGCTGGGATTATATTTTCTCGTTCATCAAGACGCTGGCCACCAACAAGAAATATGTCCTGCCCGACCGCTCGCAGGTAGTGATGTCGAAGGCCTTCCTGGCAAATTATTCAGCGCTGCTGATCAAGACCTGCCACAACCGCGCCGCCTTTGCGATGGGCGGCATGGCGGCGCAGATTCCCAACCGCAGGGATCCGGAAGCCAATGAACTGGCTTTTGCCAAGGTGAGAGATGACAAGGAGCGCGAGGCGCGCAATGGCCATGACGGCACCTGGGTGGCGCATCCCGATCTGGTGCCCGTGGCCATGGAAGTATTTAACGCCCTGATGCCGACGCCGAACCAGCTTTATGTGAAGCGTGATGACGTCAAGATCGGCCAGAAGGAGCTTCTAGAAGTTCACAAGGGAGCCAAGACCGAAGCCGGCTTCCGCGAGAATATCCGGGTGGGAGTTCTCTATCTTGAAGCCTGGCTCCGGGGGCGCGGCGCCGTGCCGATCTACAATCTGATGGAAGATGCGGCGACTGCCGAAATTTCACGGTCGCAAATCTGGCAATGGCTGAGGTTCGGCGCAACGCTCGATACGGGCGCAAAAGTCACGCGCAAGTTCTTCGACAAGTGCCTGCGCGAGGAAATGAAACGGGTGAAGAATGAGGTGGGAGCGGAAGCCTACCAAGAGGGCCGCTTCAAAGAGGCCATCGGCATTTTCAAAACCATGTCAACTTCCAGGAACTTCGAAGCCTTCCTGACGCTTCCAGCTTACAAGAAAATTATCTAGTCCTCGTCAAACCTGGATTCCACCAGGGCGGCGAGGGCTGCTATGGCCGCGTCGGCTTCGGGGCCCGAGGCTTCGACGCTGATCGAGGTTCCCATGGCGGCGGCGAGCATCATGAGACCCATGATGGAGGTTGCCGGGACCGAATGGCCATCGCGGCTTACCGTGATGTTGGCGTCAAAACCTTCGGCGCATTTCACGAATTTCGCCGAGGCGCGGGCATGCAGGCCGCGCTCGTTGACGATTTCAAGCTCCCGCACCAGTGCTGGCATCAATCCCCCAGTATCTGGCTGGCAATGTTGATGTATTTGCGGCCCGCATCCTGGGCGGCGGCGGCGCACTTATGCAGGTTGGATTCCTTCCGCACCCGCACCAGCTTCACCAGCATGGGCAGGTTCAATCCGGCCACGACTTCAACGCGGCCCTCTTCGAGGAGTGAGATTGCCAGGTTCGACGGCGTGCCGCCAAACATGTCGGTGAGGATGATCACGCCCTCGCCGGTGTCGACGGATTTCACCGCAGCCGCGATATCAGCGCGGCGGATTTCCATCTTGTCTTCGGGGCCGATGGCCACGGCAGCCACCATGTCCTGATGGCCGACAATATGCTCCAGGGCATACACAAATTCATCGGCAAGACGCCCATGGGTTACCAGAACGAGGCCAATCATTTGAAATCTACGACATCACACATTGTCAGGTCTTGTCTCATTTCCCGTTTTGAGCGGCGCACATTGCCCTTATCCGCGCCGCTGCGCAACAGGCTCGCGGGCCTCACCGGGCTGCTTCAGCCAGTTCAGCGCGGCGCGCAGCCGGGCCGGGGCCGAGGGCGTTTTTGCATCAATTTCCAGCAAAGGAAGGGCCATCCCCAGAATATCAAAGGTGGCAGGATCAGGAAGGCGTTCGATGGCTGAATGGGCTTGCAATTTCACCACAAGGGCCAAGGGCACCGAGGGCGGCGTTGCCAGTGTGACAATGCCAAGGCCCCGGATTTCAAGTTTTCCGCGCAGGCTTGCGGGTGCTGAGGCCATGAGCCTGTCCTTGCCGCAGGTGACAATGACCTGATCGTCAGCCACAAGTTCACCGCGCAGAAGCACGCCTGAAATTCCATAGCCCGGCTCATCGATAAGCCTAAGCGCCAGGGCGGATTTCCCGCTTCCGGGCTCGCCCAGAATGAGCACGCCCTCGCCGCCGACGCTGACGCAGGTTCCATGCAGAAAGATTTGGGACTGTTTCATCCCTTTGCCCCGGGCGGCGTCCAGTCATCGGCAACGGCGGGCAGGCGCACCACGAACCTTGCCCCCAGCACCGGTTTTTCCACGCCTTCCG
>CADEEO010000011.1:9596-37107 GCA_902826365.1 uncultured Hyphomicrobiales bacterium
GCGGCCATTTTGGGCTTCGAAAATCCTCTTGGAGATTGAAAGGCCAAGGCCCGAATTCTTGCCGAAGGAACCTTCCGGACGGTCCGTATAAAACCGTTCGAAGATGCGCGCCAGATTGTCTGGCCTGATGCCGGGGCCGTAGTCGTCGACGCGGATTTCGACATCGCGGCCGGAACGGCGCACGCGCACATAGATATTGGTGTTTTCCGCCGTAAAGGAGCGGGCATTGTCGAGAAGATTGCGGAAGACCTGGCTCAGCCGAGATTCATGGCCCAGGACGACAAAGGCCAGGAACGGGTCAAAGTCGCTGCCGGCCGGGAGAACCTGCAGGACAATTTCCGCCTGATGGTCCTTTCGGGTTTCATTGGCAAGGGTGGTGATGGCGCCCAAATGCCTCGCCACGTCAACCGGGTTGGTTTCGGCGCGGGCCAGTTCCGCATCGAGGCGGGAAGCATCGGCGATATCGGTGATGAGGCGGTCAAGGCGGCGCACATCATGCTTGACGATCTCCACCAGCCTGGCGCGCTGCTCGTCGGTTTTCACCATGGCAAGGGTTTCAACGGCGCTGCGCAAGGAGGTGAGTGGATTCTTGAGCTCATGGCTCACATCGGCGGCGAAGGCCTCGATGGCATCAATGCGGTTGTAGAGAGCGCCGGTCATGTCACGAAGCGCGCCCGAGAGATGGCCGATTTCATCGCGCCTTGCGGTGAAGTCCGGAATCTCCACGCGCTTGTTGATGCCGCGGCGCACCCGCTCGGCGGCAAACGAGAGGCGCCGGATGGGTTCGGCGATGGTGCCGGCCAAAAACACGGAGAGGAGAATGGTGACCAGCGCCACGAAGCCGAAGGTGAGGAGCACGATGCCGCGTTCGGCGCGCAAGACATTGTCGATCTCGCCGCCCGAAGTTGACAGCACAAGGGCGCCGAGCACCGCCCGGAAGCGCTGCACCGGAACCGACACCAGAACAATGATGTCGTGCTTTTCATCGAGGCGCACCACGCTCACCACGGCGCCATTGAGGGCGGCCGCCACTTCCGGAAAATCCCTGCCGTTGTCGAGGCTGTATTCCTTCTGCAGCGGATAATCATAGGCGAAGAACCAGTCATAGGCCGCATTCCACCAGCGGACGAGGAAGTTGGGCGCAGCGGCGTTGCGGGGCGGAAGATCCGACTGGATGATGTCGCCGCCGCCATAGAGAAACCGGCTGTCGACGACGAGATTGCCCTCAGGATCGATAATCCGCCCACGGATGGTTGAGTTGGCAAGCAGGCGGCGCAGCACCGGGCCGGTGGTTTCGGGATTGATCGGAAAATCAAGATTGTCGAGCTGGTCGGCATCGGGGGCATAGGGATCGGGGGCCTCGTCCAGCGAATCCGGGTTGATGACGATGGAGCCCGTATCGGCGCTGGCCGAGCCTGCAACGGCGGCGGCAATGATCTGGGCCTGGGTGGTGAGGCTTTGCACGCGGGCGTCAATCAGCCCCTGGCGGAACTGGTTGAAATAGAGAATGCCGGTCACCAGAATGACCAGGCCCAGGAGATTGAGAAGAACAATGCGGGTGACCAGCCTTTGCGGGGCAAAGCGGTGCAAAAGGCCGCGGCGGCCTTCGACAGGCAAATCGAAACTCTCGACCTCCTGGCCCTCGTCGCTTTCGGTGCGTTCAAGAGCCTCGGGTGCTGCAGTCTTGTCAAGCATTTCGCACCCTCACACGGGGGAAATTCTATTGTTCCTTGAAACGATAGCCAACACCATAGAGCGTTTCAATACCATCAAAGGCCTCGTCGACCTGATTGAATTTTTTGCGCAGGCGCTTGATATGGCTGTCGATGGTGCGGTCGTCCACATAGACCTGGTCATCATAGGCCGCGTCCATCAGGGCATCGCGGCTTTTCACGATGCCCGGCCTCTGGGCAAGGGATTGCAGGATGAGGAATTCGGTGACCGTGAGGGTGACGGGCCTGGTGTCCCAGGTGCAGGAATGGCGATCAGGGTCCATGGCGAGCTTGCCACGCTCAATGACCTTGGCCGCGTCAATGACGGGGGCCGTGCCATCCTTGTTCCCGGCGCGGCGCAGGACAGCTTTCACCCGCTCAACCAGCAGGCGCTGGGAAAAGGGCTTCTTGATAAAATCATCGGCGCCCATCTTGAGGCCGAAGAGCTCGTCGATTTCGTCGTCCTTTGAGGTGAGGAAGATCACCGGAAGATCGGTTTTCTGGCGGATGCGGCGGAGCAGCTCCATGCCGTCCATGCGCGGCATCTTGATGTCGAAGATGGCCATGTCGGGCGGCTGGTCCTGCAGGCCCTGGAGGGCTGCGGCCCCGTCATTGTATTTCTGAACGGCATAGCCCTCGGCTTCCAGCGCCATGCCCACCGAGGTTAGAATGTTGCGGTCATCATCGACCAGTGCGATCATCGCCATTTTCTTGTTCATCCGTTGTTGTTCCTGTCGGCCGCCTCTATGGATGAAACTAGAACAAATTGTGGCAAACCGCAAAGAAGTGCCGCATGACAAATGAGTAATGTTGGGTAAATGACTGAAAAACCAAACTTTTCCGGAATGGCCATGCGCCAGATACTCAGGCGGGCAAAAACCTGCTCGCTTTCAACCCTGACGCGCGGCGAGGGCACGCCCTATGGCTCCCTGGCCAATATCGCGTTTGATGTAGCGGGCAGGCCCTTGATCCTGGTGTCCAAGCTGGCTTGGCATACGCAAAATCTTTTGGCGGATGCCCGGGCCAGCGTGCTGATGGGCGAACTTCCGTCCACGGGCGATGCGCTGGTGGGACCGCGCGTTACGGTGCTGGGGCGCTTTGAACCGGTTGACGATGCGGGGCTTCGCCGGCGCTATCTGGCGCGGCACCCGCAGGCAGCCCTCTATGCGGATTTTCCGGATTTCTCGTTTTGGCGGCTGACGCCTTCAAGCATTCACGGGGTTGCGGGTTTCGGGCGGATCGAAACATTGACCCCCGATGAGGTGTTTCCGCCCGCCGAGGAAATGGAAGGATTGGAGATGTCGGCCATTGAGCACATGAACCATGATCATGCGGAGGCCGTCCATCTCTATGCCACGAAGATTTTGAAGGCCCAGCCCGGCCCCTGGCGGGTTCTGGCGATCGATCCCGATGGCGCGGATCTTGGCCTTCATGAGCAGAGCCTGCGCATGGAATTTCACACGCCGGTTTTCACCGCCGATGCGCTGCGCAAGAAATTCGCCGAACTGGCCTACGAAGCCCGGACCCTATGAGGCTGCCAGAAGTTCCTTCGGCGGCGCTTTGGCGCCCGTCATGAAGGCCACCGCATCGGACATCGTATACTTCTTGGGATCGATGACGCAGAGGCGCTTGCCCAAACGGTGAATGTGAATGCGGTCTGCCACTTCGAAGACCTGCGGCATGTTGTGCGAGATCAGCACGATGGGCAGGCCCCGGCGCTTCACGTCAAGAATCAATTCGAGCACGCGGCGCGATTCCTTCACACCAAGAGCGGCAGTGGGCTCATCCATGATGATGACCTTTGAACCAAAGGCCGCGGCGCGGGCCACGGCCACGCCCTGGCGCTGGCCGCCGGACAGGGTTTCAACCGCCTGGCTGATGTTCTGGATGGTGAGCAGGCCAAGTTCCGTCAGCTTGTCGCGGGAGCGCTTTTCCATGGCGGAGCGGTCAAGCATGCGGAAGAGGCTTCCGAGAATGCCGGGTTTTCGGATTTCGCGCCCAAGGAACATGTTGTCAGCAATGGAAAGGGCCGGCGAGAGAGCCAGGTTCTGGTAAACGGTTTCGATGCCGGCATCGCGGGCTTCGATGGGCGACTTGAAATTCAGCGTCTTGCCATTGAGCTTGATTTCACCCTCGTCAGGCAGCACGGCGCCGCAGATCACCTTGATGAGCGATGACTTTCCCGCCCCGTTGTCGCCGATCACGGCGAGGATTTCACCGGGGTAGAGATCGAAATCCGCATTGTCCAAAGCCGTCACGCGGCCATAGCGCTTGACCAGGCCGCGGGCGGTGAGAAGCGGAACGGGTTCGTCTGCTTTTGCTTTCTTGGCCATGATGCTTAACCCGAAACCTTTCTGATCCACTGGTCGATTGCAACGGCGCCGATGATGAGGACGCCGATCAGGAAGTAAGTCCATTGCGGGTCGGTTCCGAGAAGCCGGAGGCCCAGGGAGAAGACACCAACGATGAGACCGCCGAAGATCATGCCCAAAATGGAGCCTCGCCCGCCGAAGAGCGAGATGCCGCCGATCACCACGGCGGTGATGGACTCGATGTTGGTGAATTCACCGGTGGTGGGCGAGACCGAGCCGATGCGGCCGATGAGCACCCAGCCGCCAAGCCCGCAGATGAGGCCCGAAAGCGTGTAGACGGTGATCAGCATGCGGTCGACGCGGATACCGGAGAGCTGGGCTGCTTCAGGATCGTCGCCCACCGCATAAAGCCGCCTGCCCCAGGCCGTGTAATTGAGCACGTACCAGAGGAACACCACGAGCAGCACCATGAAGATGACGCCGAGGGTAAAGACTGCACCGCCAAACTTGATCTGGATGCCGAAGAGTTGCAGCAGCGGCGCCTGGGCTTCAATGTCCTGGCCTCGGATCGTCTCATTCTTTGAATAGAGATATTTGGTGGCGTTATAGACCTGCCAGGTGCCCAGCGTGACAATGAAGGGCGGAAGCTTCACCTTGGCCACCAGCCAGCCGTTGATGAAACCGCACAGCGCGCCACAAGCAAGGCCGCAGAGAATCGAAATGGGGACCGGAATGCCATAGCGGAAGGTGAATTGCCCCATGACGACGGAGGAGAGCACCATGACAGCGCCGACCGACAGATCGATGCCAGCCGTCAGAATAATGAGTGTCTGGGCCGCGCCGACAATGCCGACAATGGCGACCTGCTGCAGGATGAGGGTCAGCGAAAACGGATTGAAGAATTTACCGCCGACGAGCACGCCAAACACGGCAATCGAGAGAATGAGCACGATGAGCGGCACCGCCGCCTGGCTTGAATGAAGGAAATGCTGGAATTTCTCGACCGGCGATTTTATATGCGACTCGAAAGATACAGCCGATGTGTCGCTCTGTTCGAGAACTTTTTCAAATTCCTGCGCTTTCGACATTCCCAACTCCCTGCCCCTGCGTTTTTTTAACGCCTCTGCTTGTTACAAAAAAAGGCGGCCACGAGGGCCGCCCTTCCGTGTTTCAGTTATCATTCACTGAAACTTGCCCGAGATCAACCCCAGCACTTGTCGAGGCCTTCCTTCGTCGTGATCGAAGGAACACCTTCAACCGGCGCATCGGTGATCAATGCAACGCCGGTGTCGAAGAAATTCTTGCCTTCGGTGACGCCGGGCTTCTCACCCGTGTCAGCGAATTTCTTGATGGCCTCAACGCCCATCGAAGCCATGAGCAGCGGGTACTGCTGGGAGGTGCCGCCGATGACTCCGGCAGCCACGTCCTTCACGCCCGGGCAGCCGCCGTCAACCGACATGATCAGCACCTGGCCTTCCTTGCCAACAGCCTTCAGCGCTTCATAAGCGCCGGCGGCGGCTGGCTCATTGATGGTGTGAATCACGTTGATGTCCGGATTGATCTGGAGAAGATTCTCCATGGCCTTGCGCCCGCCGGCAGGGTTGCCGTCGGTGTAGTCGTGGCCCACGATGCGTGGATCATCTTCATCGCCGATCACGTTCACGTCCTTCACGTCGATGCCGAAGCCCTTCATGAAGCCCTGGTCGCGCAGCACGTCAACGGTGACCTGCTTGGTGTTGATGTCGAGGAAGCCGATCTTGGCATCCTTCGCGGCATCACCGAGCTTGGCCTTGGCATAGGCGCCGATCAGGAAGCCGGCCTGGAAATTGTCGGTGGCCATGGTCTGGTCAGCAGCTTCGATAGGATCAAGCGGCGTATCGAGAGCGATCACCAGAATGCCGGCATCGCGGGCCTTCTTGATGGTGGGCACGATGGCCTTGGTGTCTGACGGGGTGATGAGAATGCCCTTGGCGCCATCGGCGATGCAGGTTTCAACAGCGGCAACCTGGCCTTCATTGTCGCCGTCATCCTTGCCGGCATAAGCCTTGAGGTCAACGCCGAGTTCGGCGGCTTTGGCGGTCGCACCTTCCTTCATTTTCACGAAGAAGGGATTGGTATCCGTTTTAGTGATGAGGCAAGCGCCAATGCCTGCGGCCTGCGCGGGGGCAATGCTGGCGAAGCTGAGCAAAACAGCGGCTGCGGCAGCAGATTTCAGAATTGTCTTCACAGTGATTCTCCCATGGAACACGCCCATTTTTGGGCTTAGTTAAGTAAAATAACATACATAAGTTTTATTTCTTATGTAAAATTTAGTCTAACTTCGACGACCGTTTAAGTCTAGCGACTTCTCTTCAGAGAGGCCAGATTCATCGCCGTGAATCTTGATCTCTTTGTGGAATTGAGCGAATTCCACTCCAAGAGTCAATAAATAAATCGGCATGATTTATTCATTGACAAGGCATGGCCCCTACGGGAAAGTCAAAATTTGAGCACTCTTGCGGGCAATTGCATAAATTCCATACAGGTGAACAAGCGTGACGACGGATTGGGCGATGGGCGGGCAGGTTTTAGGCAAGGGACCAACGCTCGCCCGCGGCACCACGCAAAACGGCGTGCGCCTTTACAATGAGCGGCTGGCCCTTTCGCTCATCCGCCGGCATGGCAGCCTGCCCAAGGCCGAAATCGCGCGGCTCACCGGTCTTTCGGCACAGACCGTTTCGGTGATTGTCCGGCAGCTTGAAAATGACAATCTGCTGATCAAGGAAACACCGCAACGCGGCAAGGTGGGCCAGCCCCTGGTTCCCTTTTCGCTCAATCCGGACGGGGCCTTTTCTATCGGCCTGAAAATCGGCCGCCGCTCCGGTGATCTCATCCTGCTTGATCTCACCGGAAACGTGCGGCGCAAGGTGCACCAGCCCTATGTTTTTCCTACTCCGCAAAAGATCATAGATTTTGTGGCGGTCGAACTTGAGGGCCTGCTATCGGGCCTGTCACCTGTAGAGAGAAGCAGAATTAGCGGCCTCGGCATTGCCACGCCCTTTGAACTTTGGAACTGGGAGGAAGAGGTGGGCGCCTCGCACGAGGTTCTGGAGGCCTGGCGCGACTTCGACATTGCCGGCGAGATTGCCAAGCTCGGTGACTGGCCGGTGCATTTCAGCAACGACGCAACGGCGGCCTGTGCTGCGGAGCTGCTGTTTGGCACGGGGAACCGCTTCAACAGCTACGCCTATTTTTTTGTGGGCTATTTTGTCGGCGGCGGCATTGTCATCAATGGCCATATCTTTCCGGGGAAAGCCGGTTATGCGGGTGCCCTTGGTTCGTTTCCCATTATGACACCCAATGGCAGCCCCCAACAACTCACTCACAATGCCAGTCTCTATGTCTTGGAGAACAGCTTGCAGGCGGAGGGGCGAGATCCCATGCTGCTTGCACGCTCGCCCGAGGATTGGGGCGAAATCGGCCCGGCTCTTGATGTCTGGCTGAAACAAACCGCCAGGAGCCTCGCCTTTGCGACGGTTGCAACGATGTCCATCATTGATTTTGATGCCATAATCATCGATGGCGCGATGCCCGCCCATGTCAGGGCTGAACTGGTGGAGAAAACACGCGCCGCGCTTTCGCGCCAGGATTTGCGGGGCCTACCGAAATTCAGCATTGAAGAAGGCAGCATCGGGGCTGATGCGCGCGCCATGGGAGCCGCCAGCCTTTCGCTCTTTGCCAATTACATCATCGACCGCGACGTGCTGTTCAAGGAGGCCTTCTAAATGCTCAAGGGCATTGATCCCGTCTTGGGGCCTGAGCTGCTGGCGATCCTGCGCGGCATGGGGCATGGCGACGAGATCGCCGTTGTGGATGGCAATTATCCGGCGGAAACCGACGCCAAAAGATTGGTGCGCATGGACGGCCATGACGCGCCGCGCCTTGTCGAGGCTATCCTCTCAGTGATGCCGGTGGACGAATTTGTCCCTCAATCCGTGTTCCGGCCCGCCGCCGGCGGAGACGCCAAGCGCATGGAGCCGGTATTTGCGGACTTTGAAAAAGTCCTTGGAAAATACGAACCCAGACAGAAGATCACGGTGCTGGTGGGCTCCGATTTTTATAATCGGGTGAAGGCCTGCTACGCCATCGTGGCCTCGGGCGAGCGCCGGCTCTACGGCAACCTGATCCTGCGAAAGGGCGTTATTCATCCTTAATTTCTCTCATCATGGCCGTGCTTGACACGGCCATCTTCTTTAATGTGGCGATGGCCGGATCAAGTCCGGTCATGATGAGATTTGGAGACGTTATTCATTCCCGGTGCGTGAACTTGCATCCCTTCACCATTGCGGCCTATCAAGCAGCGTGATGCTTATTCTCGCTTTGGATACTTCAATGGCGGCCTGCTCGGTCTGCGTTTATGACGCGGGCCCTGGAGTTGTGCTCGCCTCCCGCCATGAATTCATGGACCGGGGGCAGGCAGAAGCTTTGGCGCCCATGGTTCAGGAAACCATGGCATCGGCGGGCGTTGCTTTCAAGGATCTTGCCCGCATCGCGGTCACGACAGGCCCGGGCACCTTTACCGGAGTCCGCATCGGGCTTGCCATGGCGCGAGGCCTCGGCATTGCGCTCGACATTCCCATCACCGGCATCAATTCACTTGCGGCTATCGCCTGCAACGAGACGGCACGTGATCTCCCCATTGTGGTTGCGGTCGATGCGCGGGCCAGTGAAATTTATTTCGCGTCCTACGACTCCTCGGGTCATGAACTGACGGCACCCGTTATCGTGGCCTTGGCTGATGCGCACAAATTTATACCAAATCGTCCGGCAAGAATTATGGGAACGGCGGCGGACCTGTTGTTGGACAAGCAGCATGTGCGCAGCGAGGCGGGCGATCTGCCGATTGCCGCAAACTTTGTGAAGTTAGCGTCCAGCATGCCTGCATCCACCTTGCCACCGGAGCCGCTTTACCTGCGCCCGCCGGATGTGAAACCGCAGGCCATGAAAATTTCCTTCAACACGGTGGGGCCAGCCGCGGCAAAGCTGCTGGCGGAAATCCATGGTGAAAGTTTTGCAACGCGGTGGAGCGAAACATCGTTCAGCGAGATGCTTGCTGTTCCCGGTACATCAGCGATTCTTGTTTTGAGCCAGAACAACCCGATGGGATTTGTGCTGTTTCGGCGGGCTGCGGATGAGGCGGAAATTATCACGATCTGCACGCGTCCAGTTTTTCGCCAGAAAGGGCACGGCAAGCTGCTGATGCAGCACCTCGAAAGTGTTCTCAAGATTGAAGGCGTGAAGACCCTGTTTATTGAAGTTGCTGTTTCAAATCATGCAGCCCTTACGCTTTATGTGTCCAGTGGATTTCATAAGGCCGGAGAGCGAAAGAATTATTACAAGCGTGGCGACGGCAGCCAAGAGGATGCCCTGATCATGCGCAAGGGCCTGTAGCGGTGAGCCGGCTCCGCGCCACGCTGGTGCTGCTGACCTTTGCCGGTGTGACGCTCCCTCTGATGCCGCTGCAGCAGCTCTTCGTCTGGTTCTGGCCGCGCATGGCCCGCGTATTTCCCATGCATTACCACCGCCTTGTGCTGCGCATCATGGGGGTCCAGGTGAGCATCGATGGCGAAGCACTGAAGCAGGGGCCGGCGATCTTTGCGGCCAATCATGTGTCGTGGCTTGATATCGTGATCCTCAGCTCGCTGGCGCCGGTGTCCTTCATTGCCCGGCACGATGTAAATACCTGGCCTTTCTTCGGCGCGCTGGCGCGGCTGCAGCGCACGGTGTTTGTCGATCGCGCGCGCCGACTCACGAGTGGCGCTTCACGTGATGAAATGCTGGAACGGCTGAAAGCGGGCGACATGCTGGTGCTGTTTGCGGAAGGCACATCAGGCGATGGCACGCGGGTGCTGCCCTTCAAGTCCACCTTCTTCGCCGCCGCTGAAAATTCCGGCGCCGCGGTTCAGCCCTTGAGCGTTGTCTATACAGGCCACCGCAACCTGCCGATGCCGCGGCATCTGCGCCCGCTCTATGCCTGGTATGGCGACATGGAGATGCCGCCGCATCTCTGGGCGGCCATGGGCAGCGGTCCCATCGAGGTGAAAGTGATCTGCCATGCGCCGCTCTCCATGGCCGGTCATGGCAGCCGGAAAATCCTGGCGAAAAAGGCGGAAGAGGCGGTCAGGCGCGGGCTGGTGGATACGCTTCACGGCCGGGCCAAAATGGGCTAGCACACGGCCATGACCACCGCCCCCAAGTCGGTTTACGTTAAAACCTATGGCTGCCAGATGAATGTCTATGACAGCGAGCGCATGCGCGATGCGCTCAAGACCATGGGCTATGCGGAAACGCCGGTTCCCGACCTTGCCGACCTGGTGATCTTCAACACCTGCCATATCCGCGAGCATGCGGCTGAAAAAGTCTATTCTGAACTTGGCCGGATGAAACGCCTGAAGAAAGCCAAGGCGGAATCAGGCGGCGAGATGCTGGTGGCGGTGGCGGGCTGCGTGGCCCAGGCCGAAGGTGCCGAAATCATCCGCCGGGCCAAGACCGTCGATCTCGTCTTTGGCCCGCAAACCTATCACCGCCTGCCGGACCTCATCGCGCGGCGGCTCAAAACCGGGGATGCGATTGTCGAAACGGAATTTCCGGCAGAAGACAAGTTCGAAGCACTGGAACAGCAGAACGGCCAGCGGGTTCTCAACCGGAATGTCTCGGCCTTTCTCACGGTGCAGGAGGGTTGCGACAAGTTCTGCAGCTTCTGCGTGGTGCCCTATACGCGGGGCGCTGAATTTTCCCGCCCGCCATCACAGATCGAGCGCGAAGCCCGCCAGCTTGCCGATGCAGGGGTGCGCGAAATCACGCTGCTGGGCCAGAACGTCAACGCCTATCATGGCGAGGGCACGTCACTGGCAGGACTCATCGCAAAGCTGTCACACATTTCCGGCATCAAGCGCTTGCGTTACACCACGAGCCACCCGAGGGATATGGACGAAGCGTTGATCGAGGCCCATGCCAGCAACCCGAAGCTGATGCCCTTCCTGCATCTTCCGGTTCAAAGCGGCAGCGACCGTATCCTGAAAGCCATGAACCGGGGCCACGGCATTGATTATTATCTAGGGACCGTTTCAAAGGTGCGCGGCGCCCGGCCCGACATGGCGCTGTCGGGCGATTTCATCGTGGGCTTTCCCGGCGAAACGGAGGCGGATTTTGAAGACACTTTGAATCTCATTGAAGCGGTGGGCTACGCCAGCGCCTATTCCTTCAAATATTCGCCCCGCCCCGGAACGCCCGCCGCCGAGAACCCGGACCAGGTGCCCGATGCCGTGGTTACCGAGCGTTTGGCCCGGATCCAGGCCCTGATCCATGCCCAGCAAACCGCCTTCAACCGCTCCTGTATGGGCAAAACCCTTCCCGTCCTGCTGGAAAAGCCGGGCCGGGAACAAGGCCAGCTCATGGGGCGTTCACCCTATCTGCAGCCGGTCCATGTGAATGGCCAAAAGACCCAAATTGGGGCTATATTGGAGGTTAAAATAGATAGTGTTGGCACGAACAGCCTTTCGGGCCATATTGAATTGGTCGAAGCATGATTCTGAGGTCTGAAGCAACAACAGGAGAAGGTCACAGTTGAATTCGCAAGCCAGTGCCGCCCAGCTCGCAACCCTCAAGTCCAGCCCCAGTGCGGACGACCATGACACACTCACCCTCGCTTTTGACGACAACCGCCTGCTCTCACTTTTATTCGGCGAACATGACGAACACATCGCCCTGATCGAGCACCGCATGGGCGTGGCCATCACGCCGCGCGGCAACCGCGTTTCCATCCGCGGCATGGGCCCGGCGCGCGATGGGGCCAAAAATGTGCTATCGCAACTCTATCAGCGGGCGCGGCGCGGCCTTGAAATCAACCGCGGCGAAGTTGAAGGGGCAGTCCGCATGAATCAATCGGTTCATGACAAGGAGGTCAAGGAAGGCACGGTGCGCACGAGGCGCAAGCTGGTGATGCCGCGCACCCCCATGCAGAAAAATTATGTGGAAGCCATCCGCAAGAACGAGTTGGTGTTCGGCATCGGCCCGGCAGGCACGGGCAAGACCTATCTGGCAGTCGCCTGCGCTGCCGAAGCTCTGATGAACGGCGAGGTGGACCGGATCATCCTGTCGCGCCCTGCTGTCGAAGCGGGCGAACGCCTGGGCTTCCTGCCCGGCGACATGAAGGACAAGGTCGATCCCTATCTGCGCCCGCTCTATGATGCCCTCTATGACATGATGCCGGCGGCTTTGGTCACCAAGGGCCTGGCCGAGAACCAGATTGAAATCGCGCCGCTTGCCTTCATGCGCGGGCGCACGCTGGCTTCCGCCTTCATCATTCTCGACGAAGCGCAGAACACTTCGCCGCAGCAGATGAAAATGTTTTTGACGCGGCTTGGCGAAGGCAGCCGCATGGTGATCACCGGCGACCCAAGCCAGGTTGACCTGCCGTCGGGCGCCAGCTCCGGCCTCGATGACGCGCTTCGCGTCCTGAAAGGTGTTCAGGGTACGGAGCAAATCAAGTTCTCCACCAATGACATCGTCAGGCATGCGCTGGTTGGACGGATTGTCGCCGCCTATGACAAGCTGGGAGCCAAGGTTAAAAGTCTCTCCCAGCCGCGATGAACCTTGACATCAGCATTGACGACCGGGAATGGCGCGTGGTTCCCAATCTCCGCAAGCTTGCCCGGACCGCCGTTCTGGCCGTGCTGCCGGACGATGATGTGGCCATCGGCCTGCTCTTTACCTCGGATGCGCGGATTGCCGAGATCAACGGGCAGTGGCGCGGCAAAGCCAACCCCACTAATGTGCTTTCATTTCCGGTTTCTGCCGCCACTCCGGTGCCGGAGGGTGAGCCACGCCCGTTGGGCGATATTGCGCTGGCTTATGGCGTCGTTTCCCGCGAAGCGCTGGCGCAGAAAAAGCCCTTCGCTCACCATGTTACGCATTTGATCGTACACGGGGTTTTGCATCTGCTAGGATACGACCATGAAAACGATGATGAAGCCGGAGCCATGGAGGCCCGTGAAATTATGATACTTGCAGAACTGGGAATGGAAAATCCCTACGCATCATGAGCAGCGAAACGACACCACCCGTCCCGGTCGGAGAGGGATTCCTCCGGAAATTCCTGAGCAAGTTTTCGGTCTCCCGGGACAAGGGTCTGCGCGAAGACTTGGAAAACGTCATCGAAACCCACCAGGCGCAGAACCCGCAGGACGGCCCCGGCCAGGAAACCACATCAATGATGCGGAACCTGATCAAATTTTCGGATCTGCGGGTTGACGACGTGATGGTGCCGCGGGCCGACATCATCGCCATCGAAGACAGCGCCACGATGCGCGAGCTGCTCGCCAAGTTCAACGAGGCCAATCATTCCAGGCTCCCGGTTTATCGCGAAACCCTCGATGATGTGGCCGGCATGATCCACGTGAAGGATTTCATGCGCTGGATGTCGGGCCGGGGGGCAAAGCCCAATGCCAAGACAAAGAATCCGGGCATCACCATATCGGCAAAGGATCTGGCGCTTCCGGTCAAGCAATCCGGCATTTACCGCGAAGTGTTGTTTGTGCCGCCCTCCATGCCTGCCGCCGATCTGCTGCTCAAGATGCAGGCCAGCCACATTCACATGGGCATCGTCATTGACGAATATGGCGGCAGCGACGGGCTCATTTCGATTGAAGACCTGGTTGAGGAAATCGTCGGCGATATTTCCGATGAGCACGACACGGATGACGAGCAATTGATCAAGCGCCAGGACGACAATATCTATGTGGCCGACGCCCGGGTGCTGATCTCCGTTGTTGACAAGCTGCTGGGCGTTGATCTTCTCCCGGACGAGGAAGAGGACGAGGCGGATACGCTGGGCGGGCTTATTTTTGAAATGGCGGGCAAAGTTCCGACGCGCGGTGAAATCATCGCGCACGACAGCGGCCTGGAATTTGAGATCCTGCAATCGGATGCACGGCGGGTCAAACGCATCCGCATTCATGTCAGGAAAAAACCCAACTCCGAAGACACGCCCGAAGAGGCCAGCGGTTAAAGCAAGCCCGCTTCCTTCGCATAGTCCCTGAGATTGACTTCAGGGCGGGCGCCCACGTGGGAAATGATTTCGGCGGCGGCGAGGCTGCCCAGCTGCGCCGAGCGCGCATTGCCGAAGCCTTGGGTGTAGCCGAAGAGAAAGCCCGCGGCGTAGAGATCGCCGGCTCCCGTCACATCCACGACTTGGGAAACGGCAATGGCGGGCGCGACAATAACGTCCTCACCATGGGCTACGACGCTGCCCAGGGCCGAGCGAGTAACCACGGCGATTTCGCAATCCTTGCGCAGCGCCTGCAGGGCGCCGTCAAAATTCTGCGTCAGATAGAGCGACTTGATTTCGGCTTCATTGGCAAAGACGATGTCGATGTCCTTGCGGATAAGTTCGAGAAAGCTTTCGCGGTGGCGCTCGACGCAGAAGGAATCCGAGAGCGTGATCGATGTCAAGCGCCCGGCCTTGCGGGCGATTTTCGCGGCCAGCTTGAAGGCTTCCTTGGCCTCCGGCCGGTCCCAGAGATAGCCCTCCATGTAGGTGACCTTGGCGGCGGAGACGATTTTCTCGTCGACGTCGGCCACAGTCAAATGCACGCAGGCGCCCAAATAGGTGTTCATGGTGCGCTCGCCCTCGGGCGTCACCAGAATGAAGGAGCGCGCCGTGGCGGGCCCATCGGTTGCGGGCTTGGATTCAAACAGCACGCCCTGGGCGCGCATGTCGTGGGCGTAGATCTTGCCGAGTTGATCGGCCTTCACCTTGCCGAAATAGGCGGCCTTGCCGCCGAAGCAGGCAACGCCCGCCGCGGTATTTCCCGCCGAGCCGCCGGAGATTTCAATGGCCGGCCCCATGCTGGAGTAGAGCGCTTCAGCGCGCGCCTCATCGATGAGGTTCATGGAGCCTTTGACGAGGCCGTTTTCCTGCACGAAGGCGTCATCCACCTTGGCAATCACATCAACAATGGCGTTGCCAATTGTCAGAACATCAATCCCAGCCTGCACGATGCAAAATCTCCCGAATAATGCACAGGCCGTAGCGGAAGCCACTTGCAGAGGCAAGCCCGAAGCCCTACCTACGCGGCCATGATAACAGCAGCCTTCAAAGCCCTGGGCGATCTCCTCTCGCGGGACTTCCGCTCCGTCTTGTTCAAGGCCATCGGCCTGACGCTGGCGCTCTTCATCGCCATTCTAGTGGGGGTTGAGATTCTGCTGTCCTATCTGATGGTCCTTTCCTGGCCCTGGGCCGAGACATTGGCAGCGATCGGCGCAGGACTGGTTTTGCTGGTGGCATTCTTTTTCAT
This sequence comes from uncultured Hyphomicrobiales bacterium, assembly GCA_902826365.1. Classification (GTDB taxonomy): domain Bacteria; phylum Pseudomonadota; class Alphaproteobacteria; order Rhizobiales; family Aestuariivirgaceae; genus Aestuariivirga. The sequence goes on from CADEEO010000011.1 coordinate 24,957, forward strand.
GATGGCGCCGGTCACTGCCATTTTCGCCGGCCTCTTTCTTGATGACATCGCCGGGCGGGTGGAAGCGCGGCATTACGCCAGGGATCCCGCCGGTACGCCGCTTTCTGGATTTCGTGCGGTGCAGACCTCATTGCAATTTGCCCTGCTTATTCTGGTGGTGAACATCGCGGTGCTGCCGTTGGTCTTCACCGGCATCGGCGCCCTGGCGCTGATCGTTGCCAACGCTTATCTCCTGTCCCGCGAATTTTTTGAGATGATCGCCATGCGGCACATGGCCGTCGACGAGGCGCGCCTGTTGCGCCGCGAAAATACGCCGCGGATATTCGCGGCGGGATTTGTGCCCGCCGTCCTGTCGGTTATCCCCGTAGTGAATCTGGTCGTGCCGCTGTTTGCCACTTCCTATTTCACCCACATCTTCAAGCAGGTGCGGGCGTCTTCTCTCTGAACTGGCAGAGGTCGGCGATAGGGCAGCGCCAGCATTCGGGCTTTCGCGCCTTGCAGATGTAACGGCCATGCAGGATCAGCCAGTGATGGGCGTGGCGCAGGTATTGTTTGGGGATGACTTTCAACAAGCCGTTCTCCACTTCATAAGGAGATTTCCCGGGTGCCAGCCCCGTGCGGTTGCCCAGGCGGAAGAGATGGGTATCAACGGCGATGGTGGGTTCGCCAAAGATGATGTTCAAAACCACATTGGCAGTTTTGCGTCCCACGCCGGGAAGGGCTTCCAAAGCTTCGCGTTCGCCGGGAACCTTGCCGCCATGCTTCTCAACCAGAATTTTTGAAAGGGCGATCACGTTTTTGGCCTTGGCGCGGTAGAGGCCGATGGATTTGATGGATTCGCGCAGGCCCTCCTCGCCCAGCGCCAGCATTTTTTCCGGCGTATCGACGGCTTTGAAAAGCGCTGTGGTAGCGCGGTTGACGCCACTATCGGTTGCCTGCGCCGAGAGCACCACCGCCACCAGAAAAGTAAAGTCATTGACGGAGTTGAGCTCGCCCTTCGGCTCCGGTTCGATGTCGTGGAAGCGCCGGAAAATCTCCGCGATTTCCGGCGGCTTCAAGCGCCTTGCCTTTGCCATGAATTCCCTGCTCAATAATACAGCTTCATAAGGTCATAGCATGGACGACACCAAGCCGAAAACCTGGCGGGCCACGCTCACGCCGCACCGCTCCCTTTCACCCAAAGGGTTTGTGATCCTGATGTCTATCATCGCGGGATTCAATTTTATCGTCGGCCTGTTCTTCTATGTCATCGGGGCCTGGCCGGTGCTGGGTTTCATGGGGCTTGATGTGGCGCTCATCTGGTGGGCCTTCCGCGCCAATTTCGCCGATGCCCGGCGGGCCGAGCATATTGAAATCACCTCCGATGAGCTTGTCCTCAAGCGCCTTGCCGAGGACAGGCCTGCCCAGGAGCAGCGCTTTGCGAGGCAGTGGGTGCGGGTTGAACTCGAAGAGGACCGGGAGCGGGAGCTTGTTGGCCCGCTTTACCTGCGATTTGGCGGAAAACGCACGGAAATAGCCAGTTTCCTGGGGGCCCAGGAGCGGCTTTCCTTCGCCAATGCCCTGAAAGCGGCGCTGATAAATCCTCATTTCTGAGCAAGAATCGGGTGGTTCCGGTGCTTGCGCGGCACTAAGTTTGGCGCATGGAAAAGCAAACGCACGATTACGATCTGGTCAAACACACGCTGGCTTTCATTTCGGAGAACTGGCGCGACCAGCCCTCGCTTGAAACCCTGGCGGACCAGGCGGGCCTCAGCCCCACCCATCTGCAGCGCCTGTTCACGCGCTGGGCGGGATTGAGCCCCAAGGCCTTCCTGCAGGCCGTCACCCTTGACCATGCCCGCGGGCTGCTCAGGGATTCGGCCTCCATACTTGATGCCTCCTACGAACTCGGACTTTCCGGCCCGGGACGCCTGCATGATCTCTTTGTCACACATGAGGGCATGTCGCCCGGCATCTACAAGGCGCATGGACGTGGCCTCAACATCAGTTACGGCTTTCATGACTGCCCCTTCGGCCGGGCACTGATCCTGATCACCAGCGAGGGATTGGCCGGCCTTGCCTTTGCCGACCATGGCAAGGAAAAATCGGCGCTCGCCGACATGACGGCACGCTGGCCGGAAGCGACCTATACAGAAAACCAGCAGGCAACCGCGCCCTATGCCAAGCGCATTTTTGAATCGCAGTGCTGGAAGCCGGACCAGCCCCTGAAGATTGTCTTCATCGGCACGGATTTTGAAATCCGGGTGTGGGAAACGATCCTCCGCATTCCCTTCGGCAAGGCTTCGACCTATTCGGACATCGCCTCCCACATCGGCAATCCGAAAGCGGCACGGGCGGTTGGTACTGCGGTGGGCAAGAATCCCATTTCCTTCGTGGTGCCGTGCCACCGGGTTTTGGAAAAATCCGGCGGGCTCGGCGGCTATCACTGGGGTCTCACCCGCAAGCGCGCCATCCTGGGCTGGGAAGCCGGCGCGATGGCGGCTTGAATTTCATCCCAGTGAATCGAGAGGCAGCGCCGTTGTCTCCTTGATCTTCTCCATGACGAAACTGGATGAGACATCGGTGAGTGGAATTTTTGCGATGAGACGCTTATAGAGACGGTCATATCCCGCGATATCGGAAACGACGGCCTGCAGCAGATAGTCCGTGTCACCGGTAGTGCGGTAGACGCCGATGATTTCCGGGAAGCTCTGCACGGCGGCGGCGAATTTCTCCAGCCATTTGGGTTCATGCTGCGCGGTCTTCACGGCGATGAAGGCGGTGAGGCCGAGATTGAGCTTTCCGGCATCGAGCAACACCACGCGGGCGCGGATGACGCCCTCATCCTCCAGGGCTTTCACCCGGCGCCAGCAGGCATTGCGCGAAAGGTGCACCTTGTCCGAAAGCACCTCGATGGATTGCCCGGCATCGCGCTGCAGTTCCCGGAGAATTCCGCGGTCCTTGAAGTCGATCATTGCGTCCTGCTCCAAAATTGGGACAATATCCCAATATGATGGCATATTTACCCCATATTTGGGAGAAATTCTTGGCCCTAACGATACATATTTGCCCGAATATCCGGGGAGGTACCAAGCCATGCCAACGCTGTCCAAACTTTTCATCGCCCATCCCGCCGCCGTTGGCGAAAGCTATTTCGAGCACATGGCGTTTGCTTTCAGGTTTTCGGGGCGGCTGTTCCGGGCAGGCTTTGCTGCATTCGCCCATGGCTTTGTGCCGGGGGTCTGCGAGACCACGGCGTCGGAGGCCATCCTTGCGATGAATGATGAAATCCGCGCCCGCCAAAAGCTTATGGCGGAGTGATTACAGCTCTTTGTAAAACAGGGCCGTGCCGTCCAGCTTGCCCTTGGCATAGGCGTAATTCGGAATGTAGCCGGCACAGGTGAAGCCCAGCTGCCGGTAAAAAGTTTCGGCCGGGCTTTTGGCCACGGTATCAAAGGTAATCAGCGTAAAGCCCAAGCCCTTCGCCTTTGCCTCCAGCGCCTGCATGAGCAGGGTGGCAAGCCCCCGCCGCCGGAAGTCACGGTGCACGAGAAGCTTGGCCACTTCGCAACGGTGCGGCTGGTTGGGCGGCCAGACCTTTTGCAGCATGACAGTGCCCGCGATCACGCCGTTTTCGTCGGCGATGAAGAGAGTGGTCTGGCCGGAAGCCACGTCCGCTTTCTGCTTAATCCAGTAGGCTTCCGCTACATCCTGTGCCAAGGGGTGCATGAAGGTGACGCCGGCGCCGGAATCCACCGCATCGACCAGAATCCCGGCCAGCCTTGGCACGGCGTTGTCATATTCCGAACTTTTCAGTTCACGGATGATCATGCAGACAGGGTTTCCACCGAAAGCGGCCGCGAGTCAGCACCGATCCTGTAGCAAACCGGAACGCCGGTTTCCAATTCGCGCTTGAGGATCTGCTCCGGCGTCAGGCCCTCGATCGCCATGATAAGGGCGCGCAGCGAATTGCCGTGGGCCGAGACGAGCACACGTTTGCCGGAGAGCACCAGCGGCTGGATATGAATCATGTAATAGGGCAGCGCCCGGGCCAGCGTATCCTTCAGGCTTTCGCCGCCAGGGGGCGGCACGTCATAGGATCGGCGCCAGATCAACACCTGCTCCTCGCCCCATTTCTTGCGGGCATCGTCCTTGTTGAGGCCGGTAAGTTCGCCATAGTCGCGCTCGTTCAGCGCCTGGTCGCGGGTTTCCGGCAAGCCGGCCTGGCCCAATTCCTCCAGCATGATTTTCAGCGTGTGCTGGGCGCGGGTGAGCACGCTGGTAAAACACACGTCAAAGCCATAGCCCTTGGCTTTCAGGCGCTTTCCCGCCGCGTGGGCTTCCCTGACGCCTTGCTCCGAAAGATCGGGATCCTTCCAGCCGGTGAACAAGTTCTTCAAATTCCATTCGCTTTGGCCGTGACGCACCAGCACGAGGGTTCCGCTCATCATTCCAATCCCAACACATCCGCCATTGAATAGAGACCGGGCTTCTGGCCCTTCGCCCAAAGGGCCGCCTTCACCGCGCCATGGGCGAAAATATCGCGGCTCTCGGCCCGGTGGGAAAATTCGATGCGTTCGGAAGCGCCGGCAAAAATCACCGTGTGTTCGCCAACGACCGAGCCGCCGCGCAGTGCTGCAAAGCCGATATCGCCGGCGGGCCTTGCGCCCGTGTGGCCGTCGCGTGAACGCACCGATCTTTTGCTGAGATCAATCCTGCGGCCATCGGCTGCGGCCTTGCCGAGCAACAGGGCGGTGCCGGAGGGCGCATCGATCTTGTGGCGATGGTGCATTTCCAACACTTCGATGTCGAAGTCCTCGCCGAGGGCTTGAGCCGCCTTGCGCACGAGTGAGGCAAGAATGTTCACGCCGAGGCTCATGTTGCCTGATTTCACGATGCGGGCGGATTTTCCGGCGGCGCGGATTTTTTCATCGCCCGCCGCGTCAATGCCGGTCGTGCCGATGACATGGACGATGCCGGCCTTGGCGGAGAACTCCACCAGCGAGAGTGTCGCCGCCGGCACGGTGAAATCAATAATGCCGTCAATGTTTTTGAACAGCGCGGCGGGATCATCGGAAATCGCAATACCCGCCGTACCCATGGCGGAGCCCACAAGCGCCGAACCCTTCGGCTCAAGCCCGCCCGCCAGCGCGCAGCCCGGTGTTTCCGCGATGATGCGGGCCAGCACCCGCCCCATGCGCCCGCCAGCGCCCGCTATTGCCAGTTTCATTGTCATCGGACCGTTCTTAGCAATGGTCATGCTCCCAGAACAAGTGCCTCAATTGCGCCATAGGGTTTTCTCAGATTTGCTGAGGTGCGGCGCTTTTTCAAAGTCCTGGCTTGGTTTGTCATCCTGACGATGGTGGTTCCATCGGCGCTGGGTGCGGTGATTGGCTATGCCAGGGGCTGGCCTGCGACGTGGCGGCAGGCCAATTGGGACTCATCGGGGGCCTTGCCTGATGCTGCCACCATAAAGACCGCGAAGGTCATGGTTCTGTCCAGCCGGACGGGGCAGTGGAAGGGCATTTTTGCCGAGCACATGTCGATCGTCATGAAGCTTGCGGGCGAAACCACATGGACGCGGTTTGACGTGGTGGGCTGGGGCATGCCGGTGCGCGAGAATGCCTATGTGGCCGACGCCTACTGGTATGGCAACAGCCCCCGCGTGATTTATGAGCTTGACGGCGAGGCGGCGGAGCGGCTTATACTGGCCATCAAGGCCACCATTCAAAACTATCCCTACAGCGCGTCAGGCAGCTACCTCATCTGGCCCGGCCCTAACTCGAATACATTTGTCTCCTGGATCGTGCGCCATACGGATGGCTTTGCGGCAGAGCTTTCGCCGGTTGCAGTGGGCAAGGATTATCTCGGACCCGGATTGCAGTTTGCCCGCGCGCCCAGCGATACGGGGTACACGGTTTCCATGAACGGATATTTCGGGGCCACGCTGGCGCTTGCCGAAGGATTTGAAATCCATATCGCCGGCAGCACCATCGGTCTTGATCCCGATGACTTGGCAATCAAGCTTCCCGCTTTTGGCAAGCTTAGCGTGCGGGACCTGGTTGGAGCACCGAAAACCTAACCCCATTTCATCATGACCGCGCTTGATGAGAAGAAGCGGGAAGAGCAACGAGCTAAACGCCCTCTGCTATCACTCTATAAACACCAGGAACGGCGGCCTCCCGCGTAACGGCGGGCCAAACCTTCATCGATGAGAAATTCGCCCAATGAAAGCCTGTCGCGCATGAGGCGGCGAAGTTTGCGGCCATATTGGTCCTCGTCATCGCCACCATTAAATACAACGGTGAATGGACCTTCATTGAGCAGTTCAAGCAGACGCGACTTGGCGCGCAAACCGCGCTCCAGTTCCTGCTCGCATTTGTATTCATGAATTTCAGGGGTATCGATGTCTGCCACCCGGATTCTGACTCCGGCAAAGCGGATTGTGTCGCCATCCACCACGCAATTCCGCTGAGAGCCGTCGCTGCAGAATGTGAATTTCTGATTGACGGTGATTAAGGACTGGCCCATCGGAGAATTAACAGACTGCAAGCCTCTGAAGTCAGAATCAGAATCAGAATAGAAAATGAAGCCCACCAACGCTATCCATACCGGAATAGAGAGGTAAAGCGTCCGCTGCTTTTTAGGGCGATATCTGAACCGTGATGCATACGCCATGACTGAGCGTGAAAATACTGCTCAAGCCATCAATGGCGGCATAACCCGATTTCTAAAATTTTAGCGATACTGATAACTGCAACTGCTGGGGAAGCGTTAAACGCCCTCAACGATCACGATATCGGCTTCACCTGCGCCGAGGCGCTTGGCTTTTGCGGCCTGGTATTCGGCGGAGTTGTAGCAATCGCGCGCGGCTTGCAGCGAGGGAAATTCGACCACCACATTGCGCGGGCGGCCCTTGCCTTCCATCTGCTCGGAGGCGCCGCCGCGGGCCAGAAAAACAGCGCCGTATTTCTTGAAGGCCACCGGCGCATCCCCGGCATAGTGCTTGTACTGGTCCGGGTCGGTCACGGTGACATGGGCGATCCAATAGGCTTTGCTCACGTTCTGCATCTCCATAATTTCTCATTGCCATAAAAGCATTATCGGCCAGATTTTGCCATGCCCAAAGCCTGATCACGATAGGCCTTGGGCGTCAGGCCCACATATTTCTTGAACTGCCGGGCAAAGGCAGCCTGATCGGCGTAACCGCAATCCAGCGCCACGCGGCTGATGGCCGTGCTGGTCTGGCGCAGGCGGTTGCAGGCAAGTTCAATGCGGGCCCGGGCGATGTATTGCCCGGCGGAAAGGCCGAAGAGGCTACGGATGCGCTGGTCGAGCTGATAGGTGGAAAGTGTCGCCATCCTGGCCAGATCGGCCAGCAGCAGCGGGCTGTCGAGGTTGCGGCGGATATGGTCGAGGGCGTTCGACAGGGCTTTCATGTCGGGCTGCGGGGCCGGAAAGGTCTTGAGATCGCGCGACAGGCCGGAGAGGCCGATAATCCTGCCATCCCCGGCGCGCAGCGGCTCCTTCCAGGTCAGGCACCAATCCTGATGGCCGTCGGGGTAAAGATGCAACTCAAGCTCGCCCTGGATCGACAGGCCTTCACCGATCACGGCCCTATCCTGCGCCGTGATGCGGGCGGCAAGGGAAGGCGGGAAAAGTGCCGCCGCCGTCTGGCCGATCACGTTGTGCTTTCGGGACTGGCCGAGGCGCTGCACCAGGGTCTGATTGACCGATATATAACGCCCGGCTGCATCCTTGGTGAAAAAAACCGTATCCGACAGCCGGTCAAACAGCGCTTCAAGCGCACTGGACCGTTCCACTTCGCCGGCAAGGCTTTGGGTGGCCTGAGGGTTTCGCTTCATTCCGGCAATTTGTGCCAAAATCTCAGCCCCAGCCAGTGTTTTTCACAATATCCCGGGTTTTCGCCGGGCTAATTTCCACGCTTACACTTGCCTGCGGGAGGAGCTCTCAATGACTGCCCAATCAATTTTCACCGGCTGTATTCCGGCTCTGATGACACCGTGCAATCCGGACCGGACACCGGATTTCACCAGCCTGGTGCGTAAGGGAAAAGAGCTCATCACCCACGGCATGTCGGCCGTTGTCTATTGCGGCTCCATGGGTGATTGGCCGCTGCTCACCGATGCACAGCGCCAGGAGGGGGTTGCCCAACTGGTGCGGGCCGGCATTCCGGTCATCGTCGGAACCGGGGCGCAGAACACGGCGCTTGCCGCGTCGCATGCGGCCCATGCCAAGCGCATCGGCGCCAGGGGCCTCATGGTGATCCCGCGGGTCCTGTCGCGCGGCTCTTCGCCTGCCGCCCAGCGGGCGCATTTTTCGCAGGTGCTTGAAGCCGCAGTTGATCTTCCCAGCGTCATTTACAACAGCCCCTATTATGGCTTCGAAACCAAGGCGCATTTGTTTTTCGATTTGCAAAGGCAGTTTCCGCATCTGGCGGGCTTCAAGGAATTCGGCGGGGCCGCGGCTTTGCGCTACGCGGCGGAAAACATCACCAACCGCGATCCCTCGCTCACCCTCATGGTGGGGGTGGACACGCAGGTGTTCCATGGCTTTGTCAATTGCGGGGCGGCGGGCGCCATAACCGGCATCGGCAATGTGCTGCCAAAAGAAATCCTGCAGCTTGTTGCGCTGTGCGAAGCCGCGGCAAAGGGCGATGGCAAGGCCCGGCGCCTGGCCCTTGAACTGGAACAGGCCCTTGCGGTGCTCTCCTCGTTCGATGAAGGGGCTGATCTCGTTCTCTACTACAAGCATTTGATGGTGCTTGAAGGCAGCCCCGAATATGCCCTGCACTTCAATGAAACGGACGCACTTTCGGCGAGCCAGAAAACCTATGCCACGCAGCAGCTCGCGCTGTTCAAAAACTGGCACCGGGAATGGCAGGCGGCACTTTAACGGGAATGCAGGTCATTGACTCCCATACGGAAGGCGAGCCCACGCGCCTGATCCTCAGCGGCGGCCCTGATCTTGGCGGCGGCCCCCTGGCAGAGCGGCGCAAAATTTTTGCAAGGGATCACGACCGGTTCCGCACCGCCTCCATATGCGAACCCCGGGGATCGGATGCCATGGTGGGGGCCCTGCTCTGCGATGCAACGGATGCCACATGCGCGGCGGGGATGATTTTCTTCAACAATGCGGGCTATCTCGGCATGTGCGGCCATGCCAGCATCGGCGCGGCCGTCAGCCTCCATCATCTCGGGCGCATCGGACTCGGTTTGCACCGGTTTGAAACGCCGGTCGGCATTGTCTCGGTGATGCTCTCCGATCCCCATACGGCGACCATTGAAAATGTCGCGAGCTTCCGCCTGCATGAAGGCATCAGCCTTTCTGTGCCGGGACTGGGACGTGTGAGTGGCGACGTGGCGTGGGGCGGCAACTGGTTTTTTCTCAGCGCTGATTCACCTTACGCGCTGGAGAGCCGGAACATTCCTTCATTGAGCAGCGCTGCTTCGGCCATCAAAGATGCGCTTGGCGCGAAAGGCATTACCGGAAGCGATGGCGCCGCCATTGACCATATCGAGTTTTTTGGGCCGGCCTCATCCGCAGAGGCTCATGGGCGGAATTTTGTGCTCTGCCCCGGCGGGGCCTATGACCGTTCGCCTTGCGGCACGGGAACCAGCGCGAAGCTCGCCTGCCTTGCGGCATCGGGCGATTTGGAGCCGGACGAGGTGTGGATACAGGAAAGCATCATCGGCAGCAGGTTCAGCGCGCAGTACAAGCGGGGTGAAAATGGCCAGGTGATTTCGAGCATCACCGGGCGCGCCTTTGTCTGCGGCCAATCCAGTTTATATTTTGATTCCGAAGATCCTTTTGCGGATGGCATTCCATCGGCGCTGGCCGAGGGCTAGCTCCCGAAACCGTCCCAGAAGGCCTTGGCCTTGGCGAAGAAGCCTTCGGATTCCGGCGAGTTGTTGCGGGCTTCCTCGCTGAATTCCTTCAAAATCTCGCGCTGGCGGCGCGAGAGGTTGACGGGTGTTTCGACATTCACCTGGATATACATGTCGCCGGATTGCGCCGAGCGCAGCACCGGCATGCCCTTGCCCTTCAGGCGGTACTGCTTGCCGGATTGCGCGCCCTCGGCAATGGTGACGCGGGCTTTCTTGCCGTCAATGGTCGGCACTTCGATTTCGCCGCCGAGCGTTGCCACCGCCATTGAAATCGGCACCTTGCAGAAAAGATCAGCGCCATCCCTTTGGAAAAATTCATGGGGGCGCACGGTGAGGAAAATATAAAGATCGCCGGTGGGGCCGCCGCGCAAGCCGGCTTCGCCCTCATTGGCAAGCCTGATGCGGGTGCCGTCTTCCACGCCTTGCGGAATGTTGACCGAGAGATTGCGTTCCCTGGTGACGCGGCCCTGGCCGCCGCAAGTGCCGCAAGGATCGGATATGACTTGCCCTCGGCCCTGGCAGGTGGGGCAGGCGCGCTCCACCGTGAAGAAACCGGATTGCGAACGTACAGCACCCGCGCCCTTGCAGGTGGTGCAGGTCTTGGGCGCGGTGCCGGGCTTGGCGCCGGAGCCTTTGCAGGTGTCGCAGGAAACGGAGGTTGGCACGCGGATTTGCGCCGTCTTGCCGGAATAGGCCTCGGTCAGGGAAATTTCCATGTTGTAGCGGAGATCGGCGCCGCGCGCCGCACCGCCGCCGCCGCGCCCGCGCTGGCTGGTGCGCTGACCGCCGCCACCGCCCATGAAGTCGCCGAAGAGGTCTTCGAAAATATCCGACATGGAGGAATTGAATTCGGGGCCGAAGCCGGCGCCGCCAGCCCTGTGCCCTCCGCCTGCGCCATTTTCAAAGGCCTGGTGGCCGAAGCGGTCATAGGCGGCTTTTTTCTGGGGGTCTTTCAGGATGTCGTAGGCTTCGCTGATTTCCTTGAACTTCGCTTCAGCGGCCTTGTCGCCCGGATTGGCGTCGGGATGGAATTTCTTGGCGTGATTGCGGTAGGCGGCCTTCAGCGCCTTTTCGTCGGCTCCCTTTTGAAGCCCCAGCACTTCGTAAAAATCACGTTTGGCCATTTATGTCCACGCCCTCGAATCGGAAGGCCCCCCAGCTTAGCTCAGCCGGGGGGCTTATCTCTAGTTAGGACGTTTTCTTGTCGTCGTCACCGACTTCCGTGAAGTCGGCATCCACGATGTCATCTTCGGCATCGTCTTTTTCCATGTTCGGCACTTCGCCGTCGGTGGATGCGCCGCCGCCGGATTGCTTGTACAGGGCCTCGCCCAATTTCATGGCCGCCTGGGCCAGGACATTGGTTTTCTCCTTGATCGCCTCGGCATCCTCGCCTTCAAGGGCCGACTTGAGGTCGGCGACGGCTGATTCCACCGCTGCCTTGTCGGCAGGGGCAATCTTGTCGCCGAGCTCTACCACGGATTTCTGCGTAGAGTGCATGAGGCTTTCGGCGTGATTCTTGGCTTCAACCACGTCCTTGCGCTTCTTGTCCTCGGCGGCGTTGGCTTCCGCCTCCTTCACCATCTTGTCGATCTCGCCTTCGGAGAGGCCGCCAGAGGCCTGGATTCGGATCTGCTGTTCCTTGTTGGTGGCCTTGTCCTTGGCCGAGACGTTCACGATGCCGTTGGCGTCGATGTCGAAGGTCACTTCCACCTGGGGCACGCCGCGCGGCGCCGGAGGCAGGCCCATCAAATCGAACTGGCCCAGCATCTTGTTGTCGGCCGCCATTTCACGCTCGCCCTGGAAGACGCGGATGGTCACCGCCGTCTGATTGTCATCAGCGGTCGAGAACACCTGGCTCTTCTTGGTGGGGATCGTGGTGTTGCGGTCGATCAAGCGGGTGAACACACCGCCCAGGGTTTCGATGCCCAATGACAAGGGCGTCACGTCGAGAAGGAGAACATCCTTCACTTCGCCCTGCAGAACGCCCGCCTGGATGGCGGCGCCGATGGCCACCACTTCGTCCGGGTTCACGCCCTTGTGGGGCTCCTTGCCGAAGAACTGCTTTACGGTTTCGATCACCTTGGGCATGCGCGTCATGCCGCCCACCAGGACAACTTCCTTGATCTGGCCAGCGGTCACGCCCGCATCCTTCAGGGCCTGGCGGCAGGGCTCGACGGTCTTCTGGATGAGATCATCCACAAGAGCCTCAAGCTTGGAGCGCGTCAGCTTCAGGGTGAGATGCTTCGGGCCTGAGGCATCCGCCG
>CADEEO010000012.1:0-26197 GCA_902826365.1 uncultured Hyphomicrobiales bacterium
TTCATTTTCGTTTTAGAGGGCGAGATGACCCTGATTGATGATGCTGGCGAACACCTGCTGAAACCCGGAATGTGCGCGGGGTTCAAGGCGGGGGTTCCGAACGGCCATCACCTGGTCAACAAGACCAAGAGCCCGGTGAGCTATCTGGAAATTGGGACTCGTGCTTCAAAAGAACGAGCGCACTATTCCGAAGCCGATATGCTTTTCCAAAAAGATGGAGCAAAAACAACGGTCACCAGGCGCAATGGCTCGCCGTTCTAGCGTTTTTTGCTTTCGATATCAGGGGCCTTGGGGAAGCGTGCTTTGAGATCGCGGTCAGTGACGCTCATGTGGTTCCTGGTGTATTGCTCGGAGGCATCGCGGAGCGGCTGGAAATCCCAGTGAAACTGGCCGCCGCTTTTCAACGCTTCATACATCATCAGGCGGGCGCGCTGGCTTTCGAGAACGGCCTTGTTGATGCTTGGGATATCAAATTTCGCCACCACTTCATCGTGGAATTTCTTGGCGATGGGATGGCTTTCCGCCAGGTTGTTCAGTTCATCGGGATCGTCAACGAGATTGAACAATTGCTCCGGATCGGTTGGGCAGTAGATGTATTTCCATGGCCCGCGCCTGAGCATGTACATGGGCGCTACGGTGCCTTCGGCCAGATATTCGCCCCAGGCGGTGGCGTGGGGATCTTCCGCCGCGCCGCCAAGGAGGGGATAGAGGGAGCGGCCATCGGTGGGGCGGGAGAGTTCGGCTTTTCCATCCGTTGCCAGGTCAACAAGGGTTGGCAGAATGTCGGCAAGCGAAACCGGCTCCTTGACGCGGCGCGGCTTGAATTTTTTTTGCGCACAGACGATCAATGGAATATGAGCCGATGGCTCGAGATAGGACATCTTGTACCAGAGGCCGCGCTCACCGAGGAAATCACCGTGGTCCGAGGTGAAGACAACCACCGTGTTATCAAGCTGGCCGGTGGCTTCCAGCGCACCGAGCAATTTCCCGATGAGATCATCGACGTAGGACACATTTGCGTAATAGCCGTGACGCGCGGCGCGGATATCGGCTTCGGTCACCGTGTAGTCCTGCATGGCGGACACGTCATGGAGGCGCTTGCTATGGGCATCGAGCGCATTGTGCGAAAGGGAGGGAACGCGGGGAAGATCGATATCTTCGTCACGGTAGAGATTCCAGTATTTGGCGCGCGCCGCGTAGGGGTCATGCGGGTGGGTGAAGGAGGCCATCAGGCAGAAGGGCTTGCCGGGTTCGAAGCGGGCGTAATCGTAGATCTTGCGCACGGCGAGGAACGCCACCTCGTCGTCATACTCGAGCTGGTTGGTGATTTCGGCAATGCCTGGCTGCAGGACGCTGGTCATGTTGTGATACCACCAGTCGATGCGTTCCTGCCTCAGGCGCCAATCAGGGGTCCAGCCAAAGTCGGCAGGGTAGATATCGGTGGTCAACCGCTCCTCCAGCCCATGCAACTGGTCGGGGCCGACGAAGTGCATTTTGCCGGAGAGACAGGTTTTATATCCTTGCAAGCGCAGATAATGCGCCCAAGTGGGAATGGAGGAGGGAAACTCGGCGGCATTGTCGTAAACGCCGGTGCGCGAAGGCAGCAGGCCGTTCATGATAGTGGCGCGGGCGGGCGCGCAGAGCGGGCTGGACGAATAGGCGTTTTCAAAAACCACGCCGGTTTTTGCAAGACGGCTAATGTTTGGGGTTTTGGTGACGCCGTGGCCATAGGCCTCCAGGAATTGCGCCGCCATCTGATCTGCAATAATGAACAGGATATTGGGTTTCGTTGAGGCCATGATGAAATATCTGCTTCTGTTTCTGATCCGAACCTATCAGCTCACATTGTCGGCACTTATGGGCCGGCGCTGCCGTTATTTGCCGACCTGTTCGGACTATGCCCGACATGCGATTGAAAAGCACGGGGCAGGCCGCGGGTTTTTGCTCGGCCTGGCGCGCGTGTCGCGCTGCCACCCCTGGGGCGGGGACGGGTTTGACCCAGTGCCGGAAACCTATGAGGGGCCGGAGTGGCGGCAAAAGAAAAGGGGCCCGTGAGGACCCCTGGACCGCAATGCAAGCATGCTTACCAGCCGAAATTATAGGTCAGGCCAACACGGACCATATGGATGTCGTCGAACGACTGAGTAGCGTCAAGTGTCGTAGCGGCTCCGTCCGTCATGCTGAAATCAACATCCTCCATGCCGACGTAAAGATACTCAATGCGGCCACTCAAGTTGTCGGAGAAGGCGTGTTCAAGACCGCCGCCGGCTGTCCAGCCATAAGCCCATTTGCTGTCGCTTTCGTTAGTTGACATGACAGCGCCGAATTCCATGTCAACGGCGGCCAAACCGCCCGTGGCATAGAGCAAGGTATTGTCGAGGGCAAAACCGGCGCGGGCGCGCAGGGTGGCAATGTTGTTGAAGCTCAGGTCGGTGTCGACGCCGGCTTCATCATTGGTAGCGACGGTGCCACCAAAAGCCCAATCGCCTTCAAAGCCGAATACAAAGCTGTCAATCTGGTGATTCCAGCCGCCTAAAATGCCGCCGGCGTAACCAATGCCGCTGTGCTCCATGTCGGTGTAGGTTGTACCGCAAACCGGATTACAAACGCCATCGAAAGTGCCGTCGACGGCGACAGCCGCGCCGAAGACGCCGACATAGGGGCCGGACCAATCAAAGCTTGCCGGAAGCGGCACATCGAGATCGGCTGCCAGTGCCGAAGGCATAGGAAGCAGGACCGCTACTGCAAAAGCGAGACGAAGAAAAAATTTATTCATTTTTATACCCAACCCAAGTGTTACGCTGTCGTTCGGGCTGAACATGAAGTGTTAAGGTTAATACGGAGTTATGGAAAAGCTAAGAGCACGTTAATAATGCTGGCTTTTCGGGGCATACTTGACCAATGGCCGGATTTAAGGCGATAAGCGCCGCACCCAAAACCACGATAGCGCTTACCTGCATGTGTTGGCAGGAGTGAGCAGGAGGAAAACATGATTACATTGACATTCCCTGACGGCGCCAAGCGCGAAATCGAGCAGGGATTGAGTGCGGCGCAGGTTGCCGCAGGCATTTCGAAATCACTGGAGAAAAAAGCCGTGGCTGCGCTGGTCAATGGCGTGCTGGTTGATCTCAATGATCCCATCACGGCTGACGCCACGCTGCAAATTGTCACGCGCGATGACGAGCGGGCGCTTGATCTCATTCGCCACGACTGCGCCCATGTGCTGGCGGAAGCGGTGCAAGAGCTTTATCCCGGAACGCAGGTCACCATCGGCCCGGTGATCGAGAATGGCTTCTTCTATGATTTTTTCCGCAATGAGCCGTTCACGCCGGAAGATTTTGCGCCCATCGAAAAGAAAATGCGCGAGATCATCCAGCGCGACAAGCCTTTCACGAAATCAGTGAAAACGCGCGAAGAGGCCAAGGCATTTTTCCGCTCCAAGGGCGAGAATTTCAAGGTTGAACTGGTCGATGCGATTCCCGGCAACGAGGACATCAAATTCTATGACCAGGGTGGCTGGATAGACCTGTGCCGCGGCCCGCACATGACATCGACGGGCAAGATCGGCAATGCCTTCAAGCTGATGAAGGTGGCCGGCGCCTATTGGCGGGGCGATTCCAAGAACCCGATGCTGACGCGGATTTACGGCACGGCTTGGGCCAGCGACAAGGATTTGCAGGCCTATGTGACGGCTTTGGAAGAAGCCGAGAAGCGCGACCATCGCAAGCTGGGGCGCGAGATGGACCTGTTCCATTTCCAGGAAGAGGGGCCGGGCGTGGTGTTCTGGCATGCCAAGGGTTGGACGATTTTCCAGCAGATCATTGCCTATATGCGCAGGCGGCTTTCCAAGCTCGACTATCAGGAAGTGAACGCGCCGCAGCTTTTGGACAAGAGCTTGTGGGAAACATCGGGGCATTGGGGCTGGTACCGCGAAGCGATGTTTGCGGCGCGCTCAGCGGGCGATGAAACGGATGATGACCAGATTTTCGCGATCAAGCCGATGAACTGCCCGGGCCATGTGCAGATTTTCAAGCATGGCCTGCGCAGTTATCGCGAGCTGCCGATGCGGCTCGCTGAATTCGGCAATGTGCACCGCTATGAACCATCGGGGGCGCTTCACGGGTTGATGCGGGTGCGCGGCTTCACGCAGGATGACGCCCATATTTTCTGCACGCCGGAACAGATGGCGGATGAATGCCTGAAGATCAATGACCTCATTCTCTCCACCTACAAGGATTTTGGCTTCGGCCAGATCGTGGTGAAGCTTTCAACGCGGCCTGAAAAGCGCGTGGGCACGGATGCGGACTGGGATCGCGCCGAAGACATCATGAACAAGGTTCTGGTGCAGATCGCCGAGCAATCCGGCGGCACGATCAAGACGGCGATCAATCCGGGTGAGGGGGCTTTCTACGGTCCCAAGTTTGAATATGTCTTGCGCGATGCCATTGGCCGCGACTGGCAATGCGGCACGACGCAGGTGGACTTCAACCTGCCGGAACGGTTCGGGGCGTTTTACATCGGCGCCGATGGCGAGAAGCATGTGCCGGTAATGATCCACCGGGCCATCTGCGGTTCCATGGAACGGTTCCTTGGCATCCTGATCGAGCACCATGCGGGGCATTTCCCGCTGTGGCTGGCGCCGGTGCAGGTGATGGTGACGACGATCACGTCCGAGGGCGATGACTACGCCGTCAAGGTGCGCGATGATTTGCGCAAGGCCGGATTGCGGGCGGACGCGGATTTGCGCAACGAGAAGATCAACTACAAGGTGCG
This sequence comes from uncultured Hyphomicrobiales bacterium, assembly GCA_902826365.1. Lineage (GTDB taxonomy): Bacteria > Pseudomonadota > Alphaproteobacteria > Rhizobiales > Aestuariivirgaceae > Aestuariivirga. Next base: position 4,774 of record CADEEO010000012.1, read on the forward strand.
CGAGCATTCACTGGCGAAGCTGCCGGTCATCCTCGTTGTTGGCAAGCGTGAGATGGACGAGCAAGCGGTGAACATGCGGCGGCTCGGGAGCCAGGATCAGAAGTCGATGAGTCTGATTGATGCGATTGCATCGCTGGTGAGTGAGGCGACGCCGCCGGATTTGAGGTAGCCTTTTCGGTTACAAGCCTGATACTTGAACGGTCATTATAACCGCTACATATGTCTCCCATGGAAATAGGGATGTATACGTTTGCCGATCTGGGGCCGGCGATTTCGGCGGGGGAGCGGCTTAACAATCTGGTTGAGGAAATCGAGCTGGCCGACAAGGTCGGGCTTGATGTTTACGGGGTGGGCGAGCACCATCGCCCGGATTATGCGGCTTCGGCCCCAGTGATTGTGCTGGCGGCGGCTGCGGCGCGGACCAAAAATATCCGTCTCACTTCGGCGGTGACGGTGCTTTCTTCCGATGATCCGGTGCGGGTGTACCAGAATTTCGCCACGCTCGATCTGTTGTCGCATGGCCGGGCCGAGATCATGGTGGGGCGGGGCTCGTTTATCGAGTCTTATCCGCTGTTTGGCTATGACCTCAATGACTATGACGTGCTGTTTTCGGAGAAGCTTGACCTGCTTTTGAAGCTCAGGGTGCAGGAGCATGTGACGTGGTCGGGCACGATCCGTGCACCGCTCAATAACGCAGGGATTTATCCGCGGGCGCAGCAGAACCCTTTGCCGGTGTGGGTGGGGGTTGGCGGTACGCCGCAATCGGTGGTGCGGGCGGGAACGCTGGGCCTGCCTATGGCGCTGGCCATCATTGGCGGAGAGCCTTCGCGCTTCAAGCCCCATGCGGATTTGTTCCGCGAGTCAGCCAAGCGGGCCGGCCACAGCAATGTGGCCCTTAGCCTGAACATGCATGGCTTTGTGGCCGATGACGCGAAGGCGGCGCGGGACATTTTCTTTCCGGGCTACGCGGAAGTGATGACCCGCATTGGCCGCGAACGCGGCTGGCCGCCCACGACGCGGGCGCAGTTTGAAGCGTCCTGCGGGCCGCAAGGTCATCTGATCATCGGCAATCCCAAAGACGTGGCCGACAAGATCATTGGACTTCACAAGATTTTCGGCAATGAGCGCATCCTGGTGCAGATGGGCCTCGGCTCATTGCCGCATAAGGATATGCTGCGGGCGATTGAACTGATGGGCAAGGAAGTGGCACCGCTGGTGCGGGCTGCCATTGGAGGAAAGTCATGACGCTGCCCCACACTCCCGATCCGAAGCCCGGCGATGCCCTTGCCGCGGATGCACTGCCCATCGTCATCATTCCACGGGTGCGCGATATCGGTGCGTTTGAGGTTCGGCGCGCGCTGCCTTCGGCTCATCGGCAGATGGTGGGGCCGTTTATTTTCTTTGACCAGTTTGGCCCCATCACCATGCAGGCGGGGCAGGGACAGGATGTGCGGCCCCATCCGCATATCGGGCTTTCGACGGTGACCTGGCTTTTTGACGGAAAAATGTATCACCGCGACAGCCTGGGATCGGAGCAGCAGATAGCGCCCGGCGAACTCAACTGGATGACGGCGGGCAAGGGCATTGTCCATTCGGAACGCACCCCCGTCGAGGAGCGGTTGCGGCCGCACCAGATATTCGGCATCCAAAGCTGGGTGGCGCTGCCCAAGCAGCATGAAGAAACGCGGCCCGCCTTTGAGCATGTGGCGATGGCTGATTTGCCGCTGCTTTCGGACATCGCCCGCGAAGTGCGGATTGTTGCGGGTTCGATCTATGGTGCGACCTCGCCGGTAAAAACTCATTCGGATTTGTTCTATGCAGATGTGAAGCTGAAATCGGGGGCGCGGCTGCCTCTGCCGGTGGAGCATGAGGAGCGCGGCGTTTACATCGTGGAGGGCTCGCTGGAAATCGGCGGGCAGGTTCATGGGGCCAACCAGCTTCTGGTGTTCCGTGGCGGCGATGCCATCACGCTCACCGCGCAGGGCGATGCGCGCTTCATGATGCTGGGCGGCGAGCCGATGGACGGGCCGCGCCACATCTGGTGGAATTTTGTGTCGTCGTCCAAGGAGCGCATTGAAGCGGCCAAGGAAGACTGGAAGCGGGCGCGCTTTGACATTGTGCCCGGCGACGACAAAGAATTCATCCCGCTGCCTCCTGCGTGAGGCAACGGGATGTTTGAATTTTCTATACCGTAATCTGGCTGCCCACTTCCACCACGCGGTCTGTCGGCAGGCGGAAATAGCTGCTGGCGTCGTTGGCGTTGCGGGCGAGGCCGATGAACAGATGATCCTGCCAGACGGGCATGCCCTCGTGCCGTGACGCCCTCACACTGCGCCGCGACAGGAAGAACGAGGTCGTCATGATGTTGAATTTCCAGCCTAGTTTGCTAGCCAGGCCGAGTGCCTTTGGCACGTTGGGTGTTTCCATGTAGCCATAGGTGATGATGAGGCGGCTGAAGAGGTCGTTCAGCTTTTCAATCTTCACCCTTTCTTCGGGAGCAACGCTCGGGCTGTCGCTGGTGCGGATGGTGAGCACAGCATTGTTCTCATGCAGCACCTTGTAGTGCTTCAGGCTGTGGAGCAGGGCGGTTGGCGTGCTTTCCGGATCGGAGGTGAAGAACACCGCCGTTCCCGGCACCTGATGCGGCGGGCGCTTTGACAGGCTTTTTGCGAGATCAAGCAGGGGCACTTCAGATTTCCGGGTTTTGGCGAAGAGAATTCGCGAACCCCGGCGCCAGGTCCACATGATGAGCATGAGAAGTGCTCCGAGGGCGAGTGGCACGTAGCCGCCGTCGAAAACTTTCAGAGCGTTTGCGCCAAGGAAGATCACATCAATGGCGAGCAGGGGGAGCATCATGGCAAGGGCAGCCCAGAGCGGCCATTTCCAGTATTTCCAAATGACGAAGATCGCCATGATTGAAGTCACCACCATGGTGCCCGTGACCGCGATGCCATAGGCTGAGGCAAGGCTTCCCGATGTCTTGAACATGATGACGAGGGCCAGCACGCCAAGCATGATGAGCCAGTTGACCTGCGGCATGTAGATCTGGCCCGCATGGGCTTCCGAAATGAAACGGATTTCCATGCGCGGCAGGAGGCCGAGCTGGATGGCTTGCCGGGTCAATGAAAAGGCCCCGGTAATCACCGCCTGGCTGGCTATGATGGTGGCGGCCGTTGCCAGCACGACAACGGGAATGAGGGCCCATTCCGGCATCATGAGGAAGAACGGATTTTCGATAGTCTCTGGGCTGTGCAAGAGGAGCACGCCTTGGCCCAGATAATTGAGCAGGAGGGCGGGGAACACGACGATGATCCAGGCCAGCTGTATGGGGCGTTTGCGGAAATGGCCGAGGTCGGCATAGAGGGCTTCAGCACCCGTGACGGCGAGAAACACGGCACCGAGCGTGACAAGGCCAATGATGCCGTGGGAACCGAGGAAGTTCACGGCGTAAACCGGATTGAATGACAGCAGCACGGCGGGATTATCGCCGATATGAGCGAGGCCTGCGAGGGCGATGGCTACGAACCAGACCAGCGTAATAGGGCCGAAGAGTGCGGCCACGCTCGCTGTGCCGCGCGACTGGACGGCGAACAATCCGATGATGATGGCCAGTGTGATCGGCAAGACATAAGATTCGAGTGCCGGGGTAATAATCTTGAGGCCTTCAACGGCGGAAAGAACCGAGATCGCCGGGGTGATCATCGCATCGCCATAGAACAGCGCCGCGCCGACCATGGCGAGAAGGGGAATGAGCACCATGTTGCTGCCCATCACGCGCTGGGCCAGCGCCATCAGGGAAAGTGTTCCGCCTTCACCCTTGTTGTCGGCGTTGAGCAGGACGAAGACATATTTCACGGTAACGACAAGGACAAGGGCCCAGATGATGAGCGAGAGGACGCCGAAGACGATGAGTTCAGTAATAGGACCGGTTTTGTTGGTGGCGGCGAGGACCGCTTCACGCATGGCGTAGAGGGGGCTGGTTCCGATGTCGCCGTAGACGACGCCGATCGAACCTAAGGCGAGTATCCAGAAACTTGGCGGCACGTGGCCGCTGACCGAAAGTGTGGGATCGTCGCTTTCGCCCTCACCCGTTTTTTCTGCTGATAAAGTTGCCATTTTCATCTCCATTGATTTTGCTGCACTGCAGCAAAGGGGAGGTGGTTTACTCCTTTTGAGGTGCGCCGATCATGCAAAGTAGGCATGGCTGGCGTGCTATGGCGGAAATGGAACCTGTCCTGACGTAAGAATTCAACTAATTGATATTACTATTTTATTTCCTTAATGGATTTGCGCGGCAAAGCTTTTCGGGGTGGCCATGTCCCAAGCATGGCGCATTGCAGCAGGGGCTTTGCCATTCAGCAATTCGCCGGGCTTCATGCAACCGTAGAGTTCCTCGAAGCTGATGGTGCGGTCGGGGGCGGCGCGCTGCATGAAGTGGGTTGGGCGCAGATCATGGGGATGGGAGAGGCCGGCGGCAGCGATCAAGTCGGAGAGCGCCTTGATGGTTTCGCGGTGGAAGCTGGCCACGCGCTCGGCCTTGTCGGGCACAACGATGGCGCGTTGCCGCGCCGGATCCTGGGTTGAAACCCCGGTGGGGCATTTGTCCGTATGGCAATGCTGCGCCTGGATGCAGCCCACGGCGAACATGAAGCCGCGCGCCGCGTTGCACCAGTCCGCGCCGATCGCCATGACGCGCGCCATGTCAAAGGCCGAGGTGATTTTCCCCGATACGCCGATCTTGACCTGATCGCGGAGGTTGGCGCCGACGAGTGTGGAATGGACGAAGTTCAGGCCATCGCGCAAGGGTGTTCCGATATGGTCCATGAATTCGAGCGGTGCCGCACCGGTGCCGCCTTCCTTGCCGTCAATCACGATGAAGTCCGGGACGATGCCGGTTTCGATCACGGCCTTGATGATCGCCATAAATTCCCAGTGGTGACCAATGCAGAGCTTGAAGCCCACGGGCTTGCCGCCGGAAAGCTTGCGCAGTTTTGCAATGAAGGCCACGAGTTCAAGCGGCGTTGTGAAGGCGGAGTGGGATGGCGGAGAGATGCAGTCTTTGCCCAATTCAACGCCGCGGATGGCGGCGATTTCAGGTGTTACTTTTACCGCCGGCAAGACGCCGCCGTGGCCGGGTTTGGCGCCTTGCGACAGCTTGATCTCAATCATCTTGACCTGATCAAGCTTGGCGGTTTCAGCGAAACGCTCGTCGGAGAAAGTTCCGTTGGGGTTGCGGCAGCCGAAGTAGCCAGAGCCTATTTCCCAGATGATGTCGCCGCCGAATTCACGGTGATAGGGGCTTACGCCGCCTTCGCCAGTGTCGTGGGCAAAGCCGCCGATTTTTGCGCCGCGGTTGAGGGCGCGAATAGCGTTGGCGGACAGCGAGCCATAGCTCATGGCCGAGATGTTGAATACCGATGCGGAATAGGGCTGGGTGCAATTTGGGCCGCCAACGGTGATGCGGAACGGTTCTTTGTTCGGCGGCTTTGGTGCAATGGAATGGTGCAGCCATTCATAACGGCTTTCGTAGACATCGTATTGCGTGCCGAAGGGGCGCTTGTCGAGCGCCCTTTTGGCGCGCTGATAAACGATGGCGCGCTTGTCGCGCGGGAAGGGCATGCCATCCTTATCGGTTTCCAGGAAGTACTGGCGGATTTCCGGGCGGACGTTTTCAAGCAGGAAACGGATGTGGCCGGAGATGGGATAATTGCGCAGGATGGCATGGCGGGTCTGGGTCATGTCCCTGATGCCGAGAATTGTCAGGCCGCCAAAAATCAGGAAGGGCAGCCCGGCAACGGGACCACTCACATGCAGGAACAAAACTGCGATCAGGGTGGCGGCGAAGCCCACAATGGCGAGGGTGAGCAGGATCAAACGCGGACTGAAAATCTCTTTGAAAGTTGGCATGACTGCATGTCCTCCCCGGGGACCATGATTCCCGGCCAGTGTGACAGCTTTGCAAAACTATGGAAGTGCCTAATTTCCGAGCAAAATGTCGCGTTCTTGGCCGGCAGCGATATCGAAGCTGGCGGTCAGGAGCTCGGTGCCGATCCGGGCTTTGGCGGTGTAGGCGCCGGGCTTGAGGACAACACTTGCCGACAAACCGTCAATGGCGGGAAGTTCTTTGCCGTGGTCGTCAGTCACCAGCCAGGAGACATGGGCATCGGGAGCGCCCACATAGGACAACCGCGCCAGGCCTGCGGCGTGGTCAATCTCGACGGCGCTCATCAGGCCGGAATTTACATGAACGTCGACGACGACAACGGCGTTGCCCGTGGCAAAGCGGCTTTCAATGCGGTAGTCGCCGGATTTAACGCGAAGGATTTCGCCCGGCACCTTGGAAATGGTGACGAGCTTGCCCTTGTTGACGCCTGAGAGGGCATAGACAAAGGATTGGGTTTGCGCCGATGTGAGCCCGAGGCCCTGGACGCGGGGGAGGACACGAATGCCACCCACTTCCAGGACAAAGCTGACCGTCAGCCGGTTGGCTTCAAGCAGGGTCAGGCTCTGTGAAAAGCTGGCGGAGCCATAACGGGCTTCAACGGAATAATCGCCGGGTGGCAGGGAGACTTGGGCCAGTTCGGTGTTCTTGTCATAGACGGTGCCGCCCTGGGCATCCCGCAACGTCCAGGAAATGTCACGTTCAATCAGGCCGCCCGATTCCGAGAGCCTTGCGGAGAGTTCCAGGCCTTCGTTGCCGGGCTTTACGATCTCAATGGCGATGTCATGGGCGACCTTGGTCTGGAATTTTGGTGCCATGACCGCCACGGCGCTTTCTTCGATTGCTTTGGGAGCGCCCAGCGCATCAGCAAAGGCAAAAGGGCTTAGGAACAGAACCGCCGTCAGAAGAGCTGCGGATGTCGCGCTTTTCTGACGGCGGATTTGCAGTGCACGGGTGCTGAGGTCGTGCATGCTGTCGTCCCCTGTTTCGTTTTCCCCCAGCCTTCCGGCCGGTAACTGAACCAAAGCACAGCCCACTTCCCTCCGGCAACGGGATACTTAATTTTTAGTTAATGAACTTCGGCCAATTGAAATCATTGCGTTTTTGGACTCGAGCCGCCACATTGCGGGAATCATGACAAAACTGAACGATCTCAGCTCGCCGTTGGCTTTCCTCAAAACCAGAAAATCCGGATCGGTCAAGGCCTTAGGGCTGCCGGGACCCAGTTCGGCGCAAATTTCCGAGATTCTGGATATCGCCGTGCGGGTGCCCGACCACGGCAAGCTCAATCCTTGGCGCTTTGTGCTTTTTGAAGGGCAGGCCCGGGCGGATATCGGAAATGCCTTTGCCGCGCGATGGAAGGTGCTGCATCCGGAGCATGGCGAGGAGAGCCTGGCGTTTCAGCGGGGATTATTCATGCGAGCCCCGGTGGTGATTGTCGTGGCTTCGACGGCGGCGCCACATGCCAAGATTCCGGAATGGGAGCAACTGCTATCGGCCGCGGCGGTCTGTTACAATATGGTGCTGGCGGCAACGGCCATGGGCTTTGATGCGCAATGGCAGACCGACTGGGTGGCCTATGATCCCGAGGCGATGGCGGCGATGGGACTCAAGGACAGTGAAAAAGTGGCAGGCATCATCTGCATTGGAACGACGACTGCGCCTCTCGAAGACCGGCCACGGCCCGATCCGAAAGCACTTCTCACGCGGTGGGCGAAGGCATGACGATCCGCGGCGTTCTCTTCGACAAGGATGGCACGTTGATCGACGTGAACGGCACATGGGTTCCGATCTATCGCCAGATGCTGTGCGAACAGTTTAGCATAAAGCCCGCCGATGCCGACGTGATGATGGCGAAGGCGGGATATGATCCGGATACGGATGGATTCCACGCCAACTCCGTCCTGGCTGCTGGCACGACACGCCAGCTCATTGATTGCTGGTGGCCCGGCCTTGACGAGGCAGGGGCACTGGAAAAAGCGCGGATGATCGATATCGACTATGCGCCACTGTCAAAATCCCTGCTCAAACCATTGATGCCGCTGGTGCCGCTGCTGCAGGAACTGAAAGGAATGGCGCTGTACGTGGGGCTTGCCACCAATGACAGCCACTATTCTGCCCGCAACCATCTCAATCATCTCGGCGTGCTGGATCTGTTCGACGAGGTGATTGCCGCCGATACCGTGGCTACTCCCAAGCCATCGGGCGACATGATCCGCAAGTTCGCCGCCACAGTGGGGCTGAAGCCTTCGGAGATTGCCATGGTGGGCGACAATGCCCATGACATGGAGGAGGCTCACCACGGCGGGGCGGGCTTGGCAATCGCGGTTCTCACGGGCAATGCCGCGCATAACGACATTGCCCATCTTGCTGATCATACTCTCCGCAGCATTGCCGAGCTGCCGGCTTTATTGAGGTCCATCTGAGATGTTCTATGACGCCATCCGCAATGATCATGGGTTTGAGGTTGATCCGTTCAAGGCGCTGGTAGCGCGGCCCATCGGTTGGCTTTCAACGCTTTCGGCGGAGGGCGTCGCCAACCTCGCTCCCTACAGTTTTTTCAACATTGTTTCCGAGCGGCCGCATTACGTTATCTTCGGCTCGACCGGCTACAAGGACAGCCTGCGGAACATCGAAGCAACGGGCGAATTCGCGGTGAATGTTGCCACCTACGCGATCCGCGAAGCGATGAACATGACTTCGTCGCGCGTGGCATCGCATGTGGATGAATTTGCCCTTGGCGGATTGACCAAGGCCCCATGCCAGCTCATCAAGCCGTCACGGGTTGCGGAAAGCCCGGCCAATCTGGAATGCCGCCTGCACAAGAAAATCGAACTGCCCGATGACGAGGGGCAAGTTGCCAACTGGCTGGTGGTGGGGCGTGTCATAGGTGTTCACATTGACGACCGGTTCATTGAAAATGGCCGGGTGAACAGCGGCGCCATGCAGATGATTTCGCGCCTTGGCTACGCCGAATATGCCACCATCAATGATGTCTGGCGGATGCGTCGGCCGGATTGATTATCCAACGGGCCGTTTGCGCATGAAGGCCTGGCGGAGGCATTGGGCCACGAGGATGCCGTCCTGCTTATAGGCGCGGTGGTCAAACTCCACGATGCCGGCATCGGGCCGCGATTTGCTTTCGCGCTTGGATATCACTTCCGTTGTCACGTTGATGGTATCGCCCTGGAAGAGCGGGGCCGCGAATTTGACCTCGGTCATGCCGAGATTGGCAATGGTCGTGCCGAGGGTGAGGTCATTCACCGAGATGCCGACCATGAGGCCGAGGGTGAAGAAGGAATTCATCAGGGGCTGGCCCCATTCAGTTCCGGCGGCGAAATTCCGGTCAATGTGCAGGGGTTGGGCATTGTGTGTGAGGGTGGAAAACAGGACATTGTCGGTCTCGGTCACCGTCCGGGTGATGGGATGTCTGTAAAGCTTGCCGATTTCAAAGTCTTCGTACCAAAGTCCAGCCATTGTGATCTCCCGCCACATCGTTTCACAGAGGCGGCGCGATATCCAGCGGAACCTCTGCAACCCTGCCTTGCCGCCTTTGGCCCCTGAGTCGCGGCACACGAGTCCTGAACAGGGACGGAACGCCGTAATGTGGCCACAGTTGTAAGACCTGTTGACAACAGTGATTTACTTTTGTCTGTCAGTAGCTTAGGGGCTGTGGAAAAGCTGTGGAAAAGGTGTTTAACGTCTCATTAACCAACAGGGGTTCAGGAGTCGGACGGCGGCAAATTTTAGAGACGGGACTTCCGTCAAAACGCCGAGGAAGACTCACAATGGTTAGGTGCCTTTTGATCGACAGGGATGCAACGGAACGCAAGCGCGTTTCGCAACTGCTGGGCGATCTCGGCCTTAACTTCGCGGAAAGCTCCGCCGCCGACGAAGGCCTCAAGTATTGCAACGACAATTCGCCCGATGTGGTAGTGATGGCGGCGAGTCCGGAAGGCATGGCGCCCAGCGATTTCATCAGGCGTATGCGCAAGACGGCAAAGGGCAAAAAGACGGTGGTTATTCTCTATGCCGACAAGCCGGATGCCGATGAAATCGGCCAGTCCATTTTGGAAGGGGCGGCAGAATTCATGATGCAGCCCTTCGACCTTGAGCTCCTGCAGTTCAAGCTGCACCAGGCCGGCGTGCTCTGACCTGGCTTAAGGCTTCGTCAAGAGACATGGTGAACCAAATATTAAGGCTTGCGACGTAGCCTGAGGCCATCTGATGATGACTAGATTGGCTCCCGTAGATGCGTAGTGAATCCAAGCCCGGCCTCGACACCAGCATATTCATGGACGTTATTGAGAACGGCGATGCGATGGCGCGCACCAAGCTTGCCGTCCAGCTAGCGGCTCTCATGTGCGCGGAAGGCACTTCGAAGAGCGACAGCGCGCAGGTTGTGCCGGTAGTTCTCAAGCTTTCGGTTGATCCCGTAAAAGAAGTGCGCCGCACCCTCGTCGACGGGCTGGTTGGTCTGCCGACCCTCCATGCGGATATCCTGTTTTCAATTATTGCCGATGACGACGATGTGGCGCTGCCTTTTCTGGCGGCGACTCCGGCGCTCAATCATTGGCACATGCTTGCGGTGCTGCGGGTAGGCGATGTGGTGCGCCAGGAGATTGTGGTTCTGCGTTCAGATGTTTCCAAGGAATCCCTGGCCTATGCGGTGAAGTCCGCGCCGTTTGAGGTTTGCCTGCGGCTGTTTGAAAATCCTGCGCTGCATCTTGATGACCGGGACTATCACACGCTTTACAAGCGCTTTGGCCAGGCGCCGGAAATGGTGGAGCTTTTGCTCGGCCGCCCGAACCTGCCGCTGGATATCCGCATCCTGCAGGCCAAGCGGGCCTCGAACCGCATGCAGCAGTTGATGGCGGAGCGCGGCTGGATGGCGGACAATGATGCCAGCGAGCTGGTGGCCGATGCCGAAGAAACCGCCATCCTGCGGATCCTGGTTGAAGCCAGCAACGAGGAGCTGGCGCGCGCAATTCCCTTTCTGGTGTCCAAAAAAATGCTGACGCCCTCGATTATCTTGCGCGCTGCAGCTATTGGCGAAATGAAAATGGTGCAATGGTCGTTGGCGCATCTCTCCGGCGTGGGGCTGGCGCGGGCCCATGAATTGATGATGGGCCGAGGCTTCATGGGATTGAAATCGCTGCATGGCAAATCGGGTCTGCCGCAATCCTGCTACGGGTTGCTGATGGCGTCCTGCGATGTGATGAAGGATGCGAAAGAAGAGGGGATTCCGCTTGATCCCGAAAGCTTCGGGCGGCGGCTGATCGAGGCGCTGATGACGCGCTATGAGAACATGCAGGGCGCCGAGCGCAGCAAGAACCTGGAATTCATCGGCCGTTTCGCCGAGGACCGGGTGCGCAAGATCGCCAAGCGCCTTCGCGCCGACATGGTGCGAGCGGCTTAAAGCCTCCCTACCGTCATTCCGGCGAATGCCGGAATCTCCCGGCATAGTGGAATGAATACTTCCACATCACGGCTATCCCAATTTCAGCCGGATTCCGGCTTTCGCCGGAATGACAAAATTTGGGGTGGTTGACTGATCGCGCCGCCTAAAACTTGAACTGTTCGTTGAGCACGCGCTCGGCCAGGCTGTGGCCGGGATCGAACAGGATTTTCACCGAGCGCTTCTTGTCCTCGGCAATGTCGACGGTTTTCACATGGCGGACCTCCACATGATCGGCCACGGAGGCCACCGGGCGCTTGTCGGGTTCCAGCACGGTGATGGTGACCTTGGCATCATGGGGCAGAACGGCGCCGCGCCAGCGCCGGGGGCGGAAGGCGCTGATGGGCGTCAAAGCGAGAAGCGGGGCGTTCACCGGCAGAATTGGTCCGTGAGCGGAGAGATTGTAAGCGGTGCTGCCGGCGGGCGTCGACAGCAGGAGGCCATCGCAGATCAGCTCCTCAAGGCGCACTTTATTGTCGATGGATATTTGCAGCTTCGCGGCCTGGGAGCGTTGGCGCAGGAGCGACACTTCATTGAAGGCGATGCCCTTATGGGTCTTGCCGCTTTCGTCGGTGGCGACCATGCGCAGAGGGCGGATGGCGGTGAGCTCGGCGGCATGCAAGCGTTCCAACAGATCGCCTTCGGCGTAATCATTCATCAGGAAGCCGACCGAGCCGCGGTTCATGCCATAGATCGGGGTTCCAGTTGAAACATAGCGGTGCAGGGTTTGCAGCATATGGCCATCGCCGCCCAGCGCCACAACCACATCAGCTGATTCGGGCACGGCGTTGCCATAGCGCTTGGCCAATCGGGACAGAGCCTTGCGGGCTTCAGGCGTGTCGGAAGCGGAAAAGGCGATGCGGGCGTAATTCATGTCGCTTTCGTTTGCGTTGACAGATCAAGGCTTTGCCACCATTGAAGGCGCGCCGACCATAGCAATCCCCGAAGGACCGAAGCAAGCCCATGCGTTCGCTCGTATTTTGCACGACATGCCGCTATTCTCAGAGCGAAGCCACGGGCGCCGACGGGCGCACGGGCGGGCAGACGCTGATTGACCACATGAAGGATGTGGTTACCGAGAAGGGACGCCATGACATTAACATCGAAACCCAGGCTTGCCTTTGGAACTGCAAACGCCATTGCAGCGTGGTGCTGCGAGATGACCAGCGCTTCACCTATTTCACCGGCGACCATGTGCCGGAGCGGGCCCAGGCGGAAGCCATTCTCGCCTGGTTTGACCTGCATGGCGCGACAATGACCGGCGAGGTTCCATTCCGCGAATGGCCGGGCGCCATGCGCGGCCATTTCATCGCGCGCATTCCAAGGAGCAGGCCGTGAGCACGCTTCTGGTTCTGGGCGGGGCCCGCTCAGGCAAGAGCCGCTATGCGGAAAGCCTGGGCAAGGGGCAGAAATTTTACGTGGCGACGGCGGAAGCATCGGATGAGGAAATGGTGCAGCGGATCGCGGCGCACCGTGTGCAGCGAGGGCCAAGCTGGGAAACATTTGAGGTACCGCTTGATTTAGTCACCGCGCTGCAGACGATTGATGGCAAGGGACGCTTCATCCTGATTGATTGCCTGACGATCTGGTTGAGCAACCTGATGATCGTGAAACTCGATGTCACGCGCGAGACCGAAATGCTTTGTGAGACCTTGAAGAAGATGAAGGCGCAGGTGGTGCTGGTGTCGAATGAGGTGGGGCTTGGAATTGTTCCAGCCAATGCGGTGGCGAGAGCTTTCCGCGACGCGCAAGGGTTTCTCAATCAGCGGGTGGCGGAAGCGGTTGACGAAGTGGTTTTCATGGCGGCTGGCCTGCCGCTCACGCTTAAAAAAGCAGAGCGCAAGCCGCCGCCAGCAAAAGCAAAAAAGTCATCGCGGTCCCGTAAAGCCTGAGGCCTTTGCGAATGTCGTCGCGGTTCAAGGTCTCGCGGCCTTCGCCCATCCAGGGCAAGTTAACCCGGCTTCCTTCATAGCTGCGCGGACCGCCGAATTTCACGCCGAGGCTTGCGGCAAGGGCTGATTCAGGCCAGCCCGCATTGGGGGATTGATGCTTGGGGGCATCGCGCCACATGGCTTGCAGCGCGGTCTTGCCGCGCTCCTTGTCATTCCACGCGGCAGCGGCGGCAAACAAAAACCCTGTAAGGCGCGAGGCAGGCAGATTGATGAGATCATCGAGCCGCGCTGAGGCCCAACCGAAATAGATGTAACGCTCGGACTTGTGGCCGATCATGGAGTCGGCGGTGTTGATCGCCTTATAGGCAACAATGCCGGGCAGGCCGAGCAGGGCATACCAAAAGACGGGCGCCACAATACCGTCGCTGGCATTTTCGGCGAGGCTTTCAAGCGCGCCTTTCACGACGCCCGATTCATCGAGGGCGGCGGGATCACGGCCGACAATCTTGGCCACGGCCCTGCGCCCCTCAGCCAATGATGAGTTAAGGCCTTTGCCGACGGCACTTACATGTTCATGCAAGGAATGCTGGGCAATGAGCGCGGTGGCGAGCAGGGTTTCGATGATCCAGCCAAATGTAAAAGTGGAGAGAACGTTTGTGATGATGGCGGCGGGTATCGCAACGATGAGAAGCAATGCCAGCAAAGCGGCGACACCCCTGAGGCGTGCTTGCAGCGGTTCGGCTTCGAGATCATAGAGCAGGGTCTCAAGTTTTTTGAGAATGGTGCCGATCCATTCAACGGGATGACCGATCTTGTTGTAGAGCGGCTTGGGATAACCAAACAGACGCTCGATGAGCAGTGCCAAAGCCGCTGCGGTGAAATGCAGGGTCATATTTCAGCCGCCAGTTCCAGCATCCGGTCGAGGTTGAGATGCTGCTCGAGATGGGCGGCCAGTTCATCAAGGGTTTTTTCGATGAGGGATTCGAAAGCGAGGCCGCTTGATGCTGCGCCAAGGGATTTCAAATAGGCGTTGCGGAAGCTGTCGCTGGCGAAGCAGCCGTGAATGTAGGTGCCGCTCACCAAGCCATCGGCTGACGTGGCGCCATCATCCTGACTGCCGATTCTAGCGAAGGGCTGGTTGCAATCGGCTCCCTGTGAAGCCCCGAGATGAATTTCATAGCCTTCAATTTTCTGGCCACTGGCCAAGTGGGTTGCGGTTATGCGGGTCAGGGTCTTCTCGGGCAGGAGTGTGGTTTCGATGTTGAGCAGGCCCAAGCCTTTCATGCTGGCCACTGCGCCTTCAAGGCCTTCCGGGTCGTGGATGGTTTGCCCCAACATCTGATAGCCGCCGCAGAGGCCGAGGACGCGACCGCCCCGCCGGACATGGGCCTGGAGGTCGATATCCCAGCCGTTTTCCCGCACGGCCGCCAGATCGGCCATGGTCGATTTGGAGCCAGGGATGATTACCAGGCCCGTATCACCCGGAATGGGCTGGCCCAGGTCCAGAAACCTGACGGAAACGCCGGATTCGAGGCGCAGGGGGTCAAGGTCATCAAAATTGGCAATGCGGGGCAGTTTGAGAACGCATATTTTGTACCCTTTTGAATTGGTTACAAGCATATTCTCCAATGCCACTGCATCTTCGGCGGGCAAGTTACGAGCGGCGGGAAAATGGGGAATGACGCCAAGGCAGGGGAGCTTGGTGCTTTCCTTGAGATAGGCTTTGCCATTTTCGAAGAGTTTCGCGTCGCCATGGAACTTATTGATGATGAAACCCTTCAGGCGGTCCCGGTCTTCAGGCTCCATTACCGCAAGGGTGCCGATGATGGAGGCAATCACCCCGCCCCTGTGAATATCGCCTACAAGGAAGGCCGGAATATTGACGGCCTTGGCAAAACCCATGTTGGCGAGGTCGCCATCGCGCAGGTTGACCTCGGCGGGGCTTCCCGCACCTTCCACAATAATGAGGTCGGCCTGCTTGGCGAGCGTCCGGAAGCTTTCGAGGATGGCCGGCATGAACTGCTGGCGGTTTTTGAAGAAGTCGCGGGCCGTCATGGTGGCGGCGCGCTTGCCCTGCACGATGATCTGGGCGCCCGTGATGGTTTCGGGTTTGAGGAGCACCGGGTTCATATGAACGGTTGCGGGTTGGTTGGCGGCGCGGGCCTGCAGGGCCTGGGCCCGGCCGATCTCGCCGCCATCGCTGGTGACGGCGGCATTGTTGGACATGTTCTGCGGCTTGAAAGGCATCACTTTAAGCCCTCGCTTGGCAAAGGCCCGGCAGAGGCCGGCGGCCACCAGGGATTTTCCAACATCGGAACCGGTACCCATGAGCATGAAAGCGCAGGGCCTCATGGGGCCTCACAGATAATGTGGGCGTAGGAGCCCATGACCTTGCCGCGTTTGAGGCCGATGGGGCCTAGATCTCCGCCCGTGGCATCGCTCGCCTTGAACAACCTGTCGGCTTTGCCTTCGTTGGCGATTGTTGAATAGTGAAACTCGTGGCCGCGCAGGGGCTTTGTCCAAGGCCCATCGAGTGGGGAAAGTTGGCGATAGCCCAGGTGAAGTTTGCGGGTGGCGAAGCTTGTGATTAACGGCAGAAGGCCTGCCATGGGGTGGGACTGGCCCTTGGCGTCGATGAGGGCCTCGCCCAACACCATGAAGCCGCCGCACTCGCCGTAAATCAGAGTTTTTGAATTTTTGAGGCCATTCAGAAACGAATGGTTCTGGGACAGCACGCCTGCGTGAAGCTCGGGATAGCCGCCGGGCAGAAAAACGGCATCGGATTCCGGTTTTGGCGCTTGATCTTTCAGGGGGGAGAAGAGGGAGATTTCAGCTCCCGCCTTTTTCCAGGCCTGCAGGATGTGGGGATAGGCGAAGCTGAAGGCTACATCATCGGCGACCGCTATTTTCTGGCCGAGAGGGGGCAGGATCGGGCCGGAAAGTGATTCGGGGCGGATGTCCGAGCCAAGCGTTAATAACTTGTCAAGTTTTGTTTCACGTGCAACGGCTAAGCTTGTGGTTTCAATAAACAATTCAAGCTCTTGATTCTCCTGCGCTTGCACCAGTCCAAGGTGGCGCGAGGGCCAGTTCAGTGAGTCACTGCGCCGCACCAGGCCGAGGATGGGGACGCCGAGGGGGGCAAGCGCCGCGGTCAAGATGGCGGCGTGCTTGTCGCTGGCCACGCGGTTCAAAATCAACCCTGTGAAGGTCAGGCCCTTGCGATGGTTAAGGAAACCTTCGGCAAGGGCGGCAATGGATTGGCCCTGGTGGCCGGAATCGAGCACCAGGACGATGGGCAGCCCCATATCCTGCGCCAGATCGGCTGTGGAGCCTCTTGCACCCTGAGGGCCATCGAACAGCCCCATGACGCCTTCGACGAGGATGAGGTCCGCATCATGGTTAAGATCAGTTAAGAGGCTGGACATGACATCGCGCTTCATGGCCCAGGGGTCGAGGTTGAGGCAGGGCCTGCCGCTGGCGGCCTCGTGGAAGCGGGGATCGATATGATCGGGGCCGACCTTGGCTGAGGCGACGCGCAGACCCCGGTTCCGGAAGGCGCGGAGCAGGCCAAGGGTGAGCATGGTCTTACCGCTGCCGGAGAACGGGGCTGCAACCACGAAGGCTTTAGCCAATTGTATTCTCCCGAAGGGCTGGAGAGTACCAATCGAGCATTTCGCGCCAGTCGGAGGCATGGCCGACGACGACGATGGCCGGGGTGGGTGGATCGTTTTTCGCTACAAAGGCTCCAGCCTGATCCAGCGTGGTTGTCTGCACTGTTTGGTGTGGGAGGGAGGCGTTGGAAATGATGGTCACCGGGTCTTTGGGTGTCCGCCCGCCTTCCATCAAGGCCTGAGCAATCTCGCCCAAGTGCTTGACGGCCATATACATTACGATCACGGGGGAGGCAGTGGCGACGGCCTGCCAGTTGACGTTGGCGGGCATTTTCCCGGTAGCGTCATGGCCGGTCAGAAAGATCACGGAATGGTTGGTATCCCGGTGGGTCGAGGGGATTCCGGCATAGGCGAGGCCGCCCACTCCGGCTGTAATGCCCGGGACAATGCGGAAGAGGATTTTGGCCTTGGCCAAGGCCTGGCTTTCCTCGCCGCCACGGCCAAACATGAAGGGATCGCCGCCCTTGAGGCGCAGGACCCGCTTACCCGAGCGGGCCAGTTCGATGAGGCGCAGCGAAATATCCTGCTGGACGGGCGAGGGTTTGCCGCCGCGCTTGCCGGCATATTCCAGAATGACGCCCTGCCTTACCCAGCGGAGAATGTCGGGGTTAACCAGGGCATCGTAAACGACGACGTCGCAGTTCTGCATGGCGTGGTAGCAGAGGAGCGACATGAGGCCGGGCGCGCCGGGGCCGGCGCCAACCAGCCAGACCCAGCCTGCCTCGAAAATCGGAAAGGCTTCGCCGTCAAGGCGGGCAAATCCAGCCGTTGCGGATTTAACCACAGGCGGCTGTTGCGCTGATTTTGTTGGTTCGCGGCTCATAGTTCCTTATACAGTGATCGCATGCGAATAGAGAAGCCCGAAGGGGAGTTAAGGCGGGGCTGGACCACGGGTGCATGCGCGGCGGCGGCGACCAAGGCGGCGTTTGCGGCATTGCGCACCGGCGCGTTTCCCGACCCGGTCAGCATCAGGCTTCCGAAAGGCGAGACACCGAGTTTTGCCCTTGCTCTTGAAGGCAGGGGCGAGGGCTGGGCACAAGCGGGGATTGTCAAGGATGCGGGCGATGATCCGGACGTGACGCATGGCTGCACGGTGATCGCCACGGTGAGGAGCCGGGGCAAGGGTGTGACCTTCAAGGCGGGTGAAGGTGTGGGCACTGTTACAAAAGCGGGGCTTCCGGTTGCGGTGGGTGAGCCCGCGATCAATCCGGTCCCGCGCGAGATGATGCGCAAGGTCATCGAAGAGTTGGGCGGCGGCGATGTGGAAATCGAAATTTCCATTCCGGATGGCGAGGCGCTGGCGCAGAAAACCTGGAACCCGCGGCTTGGCATTGTGGGCGGGCTTTCCATTCTCGGCACGACGGGAATCGTTCATCCCTTTTCCTGCGCGGCGTGGATTGCTTCCATCCATCGCGGCGTTGATGTGGCGCGCGCCATGGGCCTTACACATATTGCGGGCTGCACGGGGTCCACGTCGGAAGAAGCGGTGCGTGCGCATTTCAAGTTGCCGCTTGAGGCCATGATGGACATGGGCGACTTCGCTGGCGGCCTGCTGAAATATGTGCGCGAGCATCCGGTCGCCCGCGTCACCATCGCAGGGGGATTTGGAAAGATCACCAAACTGGCGCAAGGCGCAATGGATCTGCATTCGGGGCGCAGCCAGGTTGACTTTGAATGGCTGGCAAAATTCGCTCCGGCACCGCATCGAGTGGATGTGATGGCTGCCAACACGGCGCAACAGGTTTTGGAAATACTTGGTGCGGGACTTGGAAGTCGGGTGGCGGCGGAAGCAAAGCGAAGGGTTGAAAAGATTTTGCAGGGCGCACCGGTTGCGGCGGACGTGATGATTGTCGACCGCGCCGGAAAGATTATCGCCCATGCCGAATAAGCGGATACTTGTTCTCGGCGGCACGTCCGATGCGAATGTCCTTGCCAAGGAACTTTTGAAGGCAGGCTTTGATGCCGTGACCTCCTTTGCCGGGGTGACGGAAAACCCGGTTCTGCCGGAAGGCGAAATCCGCGTGGGCGGGTTTGGCGGCGAAGACGGTCTTTATGACTATCTCAAAGCGGAAGGGTACGCGGCCGTGGCCGACGCCACGCATCCCTTCGCGGCGCAGATTTCACGGCACGGGTTCAATGCGGCGGAGCGTGCCGGCATTCCCTATTTGCGGCTGGAACGGGCGGCGTGGACGCCGTTGCCCGCCGACAATTGGATCAGCGTTCAAAATACAGAAGCCGCCGTTGCGGTTTTGCCAAATGCCTCCCGAATCATGCTCACCATCGGGCGCAAGGAAATCTCAGCCTTTCTGACGCGGGATGATTTGAGCGGGGTGGCCCGCATGATTGAAAAGCCAGCCATTGAGTTACCGTCAAACTGGGTCTTAGTTCTGGCGCGGCCACCGTTCAGTGTTGAGGCGGAGCGAGAGCTGCTGGCCTTCCAAAAAATAACTCACCTTGTTACCAAAAACGCCGGAGGCAAACTCACGGTGGCAAAACTCATGGCGGCACGGGCCCAGCGAATCCCCGTTGTGATGATCGAGCGCCCGCAAAAACCTTCGGCTCCGGCCTTTGGTTCGGCTTCCGCGCTGGTGGCGGCACTGGCCTGAAACGAACCGCAACTTAACGCGCCGATGACCCGGCCTATGCAATTCGGCTTGACCCCCCGGTCGTTTCCGGCTTGTCTAGGGACAGTGAGGTGATAAAAATCAAAGACACCTCTAAAGGGAGACGACGACGACAGTAACTGCGGAGGATCGCCGGGGATTTCCACCGAGAAAGCCATCAGGCGTGGTCCGCCAATTTCAAAAGGAAGGTAAGTTATGAAACGTAAATTTATGGGTTTGGCACTTGCTGCCACTGCAAGCTTGTTTGCAGCAACCGCTGCGACGGCCGGTACGCTTGACGATGTGAAGGCCAAGGGCTTCGTCCAATGCGGCGTAAACACGAGCTTGATGGGATTCGGTTTTCCCGATGAGCAGAACAACTGGACCGGCATGGATGTTGATTTCTGCCGTGCCGTCGCTGCCGCTGTGTTTGGCGATGCGCAGAAAGTGAAATTCACGCCGCTGACCGCCAAGGAGCGGTTCACGGCGCTGCAGTCCGGCGAAGTTGATATCCTGTCGCGCAACACGACCTGGACGATGAGCCGCGACACCTCGCTTGGCCTCAAGTTCGGCGGCGTGATGTATTATGACGGCCAGGGCTTCATGGTGAAGAGCGCAATGGGCGTCGATTCGGCCCTCAAGCTTTCCGGAGCTGCCGTGTGCGTGCAGACCGGCACGACGACGGAACTCAATCTCGCCGACTATTTCAAGGCGAACAATATGGAATACAAGGTCGTTGCCTTCGAAAAGGAAGAGGAAGTTCTCGGCGCCTATGAGGATGGCCGCTGCGATGCCTACACGACGGACCAGTCGGGCATTTACGCCCAGCGCCTGAAGCTTGCCAAGCCGGACGATCATGTCGTTCTGCCTGAAATCATTTCCAAGGAGCCGTTGGGCCCATCGGTACGCCAGGGCGACGATGCCTGGTTCAACGTGGTTAAGTGGACCTACTATGCCTTGCTGAATGCCGAAGAACTCGGCATCACCCAGGCCAATGTCGAGGAAATGAAGAGCTCGGCCAATCCGGAAATCAAGCGGGTTCTTGGTGTTCCCAATGCCGACGGCACTGCCGCGGGCTTTGGCACCGGCATCGGCGTCAGTGAAGATTGGGTTGCGCAGATCGTGAAAGGCGTGGGCAACTACGGCGAAATCTTCGAGCGCAACGTGGGCGCCAACACACCGCTCAAGATTGCGCGCGGGCTTAATGCCTTGTGGAGCAAAGGCGGCCTGCAATACGCACCGCCGATCCGCTGATCTAACTCCAGGGAGCCCGGCCAAGCGCCGGGCTCCATCTGCTTTGCGATAAGAAAAGACCGGAAAACCGGCGGACAATGGGGGAGGGACGCCAAGGCGTTCCGCAGGCTAGGATGAAGTGGCATGTCCACGGCAAGTGATGTTTATCAACCTCCGAAGGTTTCGTTCTGGAACGACCCGAAAATCCGTTCGGCCCTGGTGCAGGTCATCATGGTGCTGGTGGTCGGGTTCTTTGTCTACGAGATCGTTGACAACACCATCACCAACCTCACCAAACGCAATATTTCGACCGGGTTTGGATTTCTCAACAAATCGGCCGGCTTCGATATCATCCAGTCGCTTATCGTGTTCACCAGCGAGTCGAGTTACGGCCGGGCCCTGATTGCGGGTTTCCTGAACACCTTGCTGGTTTCAATCCTCGGCATTCTCTTCGCCACAACGCTTGGATTCATCATCGGCATCATGCGCCTGTCAAAAAACTGGCTGGTGTCGAGCATCGCCACGCTTTACATCGAGACGATACGCAATGTGCCGCTGCTGCTGCAGATGTTTGTCTGGTATGGCGTGGTGCTGAAGTCGCTGCCGGGGCCCCGGCAAGCGCATAA
>CADEEO010000012.1:26297-34766 GCA_902826365.1 uncultured Hyphomicrobiales bacterium
CCCGTGCTTGGCGGCTTCAACTTCAGCGGCGGCAAGGTGATCATTCCGGAATTCATGGCGCTGCTCGTGGCGCTCAGCATTTACACGGCTTCCTTTATCGCTGAAATCGTGCGGGCCGGCATTCAGGCGGTAAGCCATGGCCAGAGCGAGGCGGCCCACGCGCTGGGAATGCGGAACGGCATCACAACCCGGCTGGTGGTCATTCCGCAGGCCATGCGGGTGATCATTCCGCCGCTCGCCAGCCAGTACCTGAACCTGACAAAGAACTCCTCGCTGGCGGTGGCCATCGGCTATCCCGATTTGGTGGCGACCGGCGGCACAGTCTTGAATCAAACCGGACAGGCCATTGAGATCGTGATGATCTGGATGGTTGTCTATCTCAGCCTCAGCCTGCTCACGTCCGGCTTCATGAACTGGTTCAACTCACGCATGAAACTGGTGGAGCGGTGACGATGAGCAACGCGCCGGAAACATCCGCCTATCTGCGCACCGAAGACGCGCCATTGCTGCCGGCGCCGATCTCAATGGTCGGCATTCAGGGCTGGATTATCGCCAATCTTTTTCCCACCGTTGGAAACGGCATCGTAAGCATTCTTGCCGGGGCGTTCCTGGTGTGGATCGGCTGGGGCGTTTTGGACTGGGCGCTCTTCAGCGCCGTGTGGTCCGGCGAAAACCGCGAGGTTTGCGCGGTCGAGGGGGCAGGCGCGTGCTGGCCTTTCGTGTACTCACGGTTCGCCCAGTGGATTTACGGTTTCTATCCGATCGACCAGCGCTGGCGCGTCAACATCTGCTTCCTCGTCGGCGCCGCTGCGCTGATCCCGATGCTGATGCCGTCCATGCCGCACAAGAAATGGAACGCGCTGTTTCTCCTGATCGCCTATCCGCTGATCACCCTTATCCTGCTGACTGGCGGGCACTTCACCATGTCAGCATCGGCATTTCTCAATGCGTTTATCATTCTGGCCCTGGTTGCGACCTTCCTGCCACTCGTCGCCTTCGGCATCGAGGAAGGCATCCAATCCAACCGCATCGGCTTCGGGCTGGCGGGCTTTGGCATCCTTGTCTGGCTGGCGTCGTTTGTGATTGGCTCCAGCATTTGGCACAGCGCGCTTGGCAGTTTTTCACCCGGCAGCGTTGGGGCGGCAATCTTCATCGGCGCTGGGGGCCTGCTCGGCATTGGCCAACTGCGCGGAGCGGACAACGCAAGCGGGCAGGCGGTCTTGCGCAACTGGCTCATCGCCGGCGCCGTGGTTTTCGGCCTCATGCTGATCCTGAAAATGGATTTTGGCCTTCAAGAGGTCGAAACATCGCAATGGGGCGGATTGCTGGTGACACTGGTGGTCGCCATCACCGGCATTGTCGCCTCCCTGCCGCTTGGCATCCTGCTGGCGCTCGGGCGCCGGTCAAAAATGCCGATCGTCAAGACCTTCTCAGTCATCTTCATTGAAGCCTGGCGCGGCGTTCCGCTGATTACCGTGCTTTTCATGGCCAGCGTCATGCTGCCGCTGTTCCTGCCCGAAGGCGTCAACTTCGACAAGCTGATGCGGGCGCTCATCGGCGTGGCGCTGTTTTCGTCGGCCTACATGGCGGAAGTGGTGCGGGGCGGCTTGCAGGCCATCCCCAAGGGCCAGTACGAGGCGGCGCAGGCGCTTGGCCTGTCCTATTGGAAAGTGATGAGCCTTATCGTCCTGCCGCAGGCGCTAAAAATTGTCATTCCGGGAATCGTCAACAGCTTCATCAGCCTGTTCAAGGACACCACGCTGGTTTCGATCGTCGGGCTTTTCGACCTTCTGCAGATTGCCACGACAACTTCCAACGACGCCAAATGGGCCTCGCCTCAGACCGGGTCGACGGCCTATTTCTCCGCCGCGCTGATGTTCTGGATTTTCTGTTTCGGCATGTCGCGCTATTCGCTTTTCATTGAGCGCAGGCTCAACACCGGGCACAAGAGGTAAGGGAACACCATGGCCGAAGCCGTCAAGAACGTGCATGTGAGCGACGAGATCGCCATCCAGATCATTGCCATGAACAAGTGGTACGGCGAGTTCCATGTGCTGCGTGACATCAATCTCACTGTCTACAGGGGCGAACGCATCGTCATCTGCGGGCCGTCGGGCTCCGGCAAGTCGACGCTCATCCGCTGCATCAACCGGCTTGAGGAACACCAGAAGGGCGACATCCTTGTCGACGGCATTCCGCTCACCAACGATCTCAAGAAGATTGACGAGGTGCGGCGCGAGGTCGGCATGGTGTTCCAGCACTTCAACCTGTTCCCGCACCTCACGGTGCTTGAGAACCTGACGCTGGCGCCCATCTGGGTGCGCAAGATGCCGAAGAAGGACGCGGAAGCGGCGGCAATGAAATATCTCGAGCGCGTCAAGATCCCCGAGCAGGCCAAGAAATATCCGGGCCAGCTTTCAGGCGGCCAGCAGCAGCGCGTCGCCATTGCGCGCTCGCTGTGCATGAACCCCAAGATCATGCTGTTTGACGAGCCCACCTCGGCGCTTGATCCGGAAATGATCAAGGAAGTGCTCGAGGTCATGGTCGATCTCGCCCAGAGCGGCATGACCATGCTGTGCGTCACCCATGAAATGGGCTTCGCGCGGCAGGTGGCCAACCGGGTGATCTTCATGGACCAGGGCCAGATCATCGAGCAGAATTCGCCCAAGGAATTCTTCGAAAACCCGAAGAGCGAGCGGACCAAGCTGTTCCTGAGCCAGATTCTGCATTAACCTCAAGCCCTTGGCATTAACCCGCCCAGGCGGTAGGCTGGATTTTTACAGTCTGCTGGATTCGTATTCATGAAAAAAATGCTTTTATCCCTGCTTGCCACCGTGCTTTTTGCGGCGGCAGCCCATGCGACGACTCTCGAAGACGTGAAGGCGCGGGGCAAATTGCTGTGCGGGGTCAATCCCGGCTTGCTGGGCTTTGCGGCCAAGGGCGCTGACGGCACTTGGGCCGGGTTTGACGTGGATTTCTGCCGCGCCGTTGCCGCTGCCGCACTTGGGGATGCGGCGAAGGTTGAGTATGTGGCGCTCACGGCGCAGGACCGTTTTGAGAAACTGAAGTCCGGCGCCGTCGATGTGCTGGCGCGCAACACGACGTGGACGATGGAGCGCGAGACGAAACTCCCCTTACGCTTTGTTGGCGTGAACTACATGGACGGGCAGGGCTTTCTGGTGAGTAAGGCGCTGGGGGTGACTTCGGTGTTCACCATGAGCCAGGCGGCCATTTGTTTTCTTGAAGGAACCACGACGGAAGCCAATGTGGCGGATTTTTTCCGCGAACGGGAAATGGTTTTCACGGCCGTCAAGTTCGACACTATTGATGAAGTCGTGGCGGCCTATGAGGCGGGCAAATGCGATAGCTACACGGCCGACCAGTCGCAGCTTTATGCCATCCGCCTCAAGCTCAAGGCCCCTGAGGACCACATCATTCTTCCCGATGTCATTTCGAAGGAGCCGCTCGGCCCCATGGTGCGCCAAGGCGATGAGCAGTGGTTCAACATCGTCCGCTGGACCCTGTTTGCGCTGGTCAATGCGGATGAGCTGAACGTAAGCGCGGCCGCCGTTGATGATCTCAAGGTCAACAGCAAGATACCTGCCATCCGGCGCCTGCTTGGCCTTGAAGGCACATTTGGCGTGGATATCGGCCTTGATGCGGACTGGGCGGCGCGGGCCATCAAGGCCACGGGCAATTATGCGGAAATATTCGAGCGCAACCTCGGCAAGGGCTCGAAGCTCGGCATCGAGCGCGGGATCAACGCGCTATGGAACGCCGGCGGGCTGCTCTACGTGCCGCCGGTGCGGTGATTGCCTAATCCCGCGCGATTAACACCTGTGGCTCCTGGGCGTAGGGGGTGAAGCCCATTTTTTGGTAAAGGGGGAGCGCCCGTGGGCCGTCCAGGCTGTTGGTTTCCACAATGAGCTTGCTGGGCTCTTTCGCCCAGGCGGCGCGGATGGCTTCGGCGAGCAGCCATTTGCCCAAGCCGCGCCCCTGGAAAATCTGGATTATCCCGAAGTATTCGAGCTCCATGACGTTGTCGTCGCGCGGCGCCAGCTCAAAATAGCCGGCGGGCTGTCCGCCGACATAGAGCACCCAGACTTCCACGCCGTCGGCATGGATGGCGGCGGCGAGTTCGGCATCGGTGAAATAGCGGCGGTCATACCAGTTGAAGTTGCGGCCCACGGCGTCATATAGGAAGCGGTAGAAGTCCAGCGTGATGTTTTCCGCCCGCAGCAGCATGAGCTTCAAGTTTGAAGGGGCGGCCACATGGTGGATAGATTCAGCCTTCATCTCCAGGAACGTGACGACAGTTTCAAGTTCGCGCATGTTCAGGCACCGGTGACAACGGGCGTATCGATTGCCGAACCCCAGTCGGTCCACGAGCCGTCATAAAGGGCGTGGTCCCTTGCATTCAGCGTGGTGAGGCCGAGGGAGAGGATGGCGGCGGTGACACCGGAGCCGCAACTGGTGACCACGGGTTTGGCAATATCAATGCCGGCTGTTTCAAACACCTTTGCCAGTTCCGCTTCCGGTTTCAGGGTACCATCGGGATTGAGCAGCGTGGCGTAATGAACATTCTTGGCTCCGGGCATGTGTCCGGCGCGAACGCCCGGGCGCGGTTCTACTTCCTCGCCACGGAACCTTCCGGGCGAGCGCGCGTCGGCCACTTGCAGCGCTTTGCGCATATCGGATTTGTCGCGCACCATCATGGACTGGAATCTGGCGGTGAAATGGCGTTCCTGCGGTTTGATCGGGGGGCCATCTTCAAGCGGGCGATTTTCGGCCTTCCACTTGAGCAGGCCGCCGTCCAGTACGGCCACATCATTGTGGCCGAAGACTTTAAACATCCACCAGACGCGGGCGGCGGAAAAAAGGCCCACGCTGTCGTAGCAGATGACTTTCTTGCCATCGCCGATGCCCATCTTGCGGACGTGGCTGGCAAATTTTTCCGGCCGGGGCAGCATATGGGGCAGGGGGCTTTCGGTATCGGAAATCAGGTCGATGTCGAAGAACTGCGCACCGGGAATACGGGCCTCAAGGAACTCCGCCTTGGCATCGCGATTGGCGGCGGGCATGTGCCATGAGCAATCGATGACGGAAATATCAGGCGAGGCCAAATGTTCCGCGAGCCAGGTTGTTGAAACGAGTTCCTGCGTCATGAGGTGATCCTGCTTATGCAAAGGCCAGGCGGATGCGCCGGTTGATCTTGCCCTTGCTTTCAATTTTGGCCACGCGCATGGGGCCAATCTCGGCGGTGGATTTCACATGAGTGCCGCCGCAAGGCTGCAAATCAACCCGGCCTTCCTCGCCGATCATCACCAGCCGCACCTTGCCGGTTCCCATGGGCGGCTTCACCGACATGGTGCGCACGAGATGCAGGTTGGCTTCCATCTCCGCATCGCTGATCCAGCGGAAGGTCACCTTGTGGTCTTCAAGGATGAGCTGGTTGATGCGCGCGGCCAGTTCTTCCTTGCCGGGAATCTGGCCTTCGGGAATATCGAAATCAATGCGCCCGCCATCGTCGGAAATGGAGCCGCCCGTTACCGGGAAGGGAACGCAGGCGCAGAGGAGATGCATCATGGTATGGGCCCGCATGTTGCGGTAGCGCGTGTGCCAATCGAGCGCGAGGGTCACCGGGCTGCCAGGTGCGGGAAGGTCGCCGGCAGTTGCCGGGACATGGACGACATTTTTCATCTCGTCATAGATGGTCGTGGCGATCTCAATGGGCTTCCCGTTGATTTCCATCGTGCCCTTGTCGCCGGGCTGGCCGCCTGCCGCGGCATAGAAATTGGTTTTATCCAAAACAATGCCGCCCCGCTCATTAATGCTTTGAACAACGGCATCGAGGGATTTCAGATAGGCATCTTCGCGGAAGATCAACTCGGTCATTTCTAAACCGCTTCAAACACTGTCGGCACCTCGGGCGTTTCGGTCAGCCATTTGGGAACGGGCAAGCCTTTCTCGCGCAGGAATTCCGGATTGAAAAGTTTGGACGCATAGCGCGTGCCGTAGTCGCAGAGCATGGTGACGATCATGTGACCCGGTCCCATCTGTTTGGCTAGGCGAACGGCGCCCGCCACGTTCACACCGGTGGAGCCGCCCATGCAGAGGCCTTCATGTTCCAGCAGATCGAAAGCCGTGGGGATGGCTTCGCTGTCGGGGATCTGGAACGCGTCGTCGACCACGGCTCCTTCCAGGTTCGCGGTAATGCGGCCCTGGCCGATGCCTTCGGTGATGGAGGAGCCCTCGGATTTCAGCTCGCCGGTTTTGTAATAGCTATAGAGGGCGGCGCCCATCGGATCAGCAAGAATGAGTTTGATGTTTTTGTTCTTTGATTTCAAACCCATGCTCACACCCGCCAAGGTTCCACCTGAACCCACGGCAGAGACAAAGGCATCAACCTTGCCATCGGTCTGGGTCCAGATTTCGGGAGCGGTGGTTTCGATATGGGCCTGCCGGTTGGCCACATTGTCAAACTGGTTGGCCCAGACAGCACCCATGGCCTTGGCGAGGCGGCCTGAATACTTCACATAGTTGTTGGGATTCTTGTAAGGCACGGCGGGGACTTCGACGAGCTCCGCGCCCAATTGGCGGATGGCGTCCTTCTTCTCCTGGCTTTGGGTGACAGGGATGACAATAATGGTGCGGAAACCCATGGCCCGGGCCACGACGGCAAGGCCGATGCCGGTGTTCCCGGCGGTTCCTTCGACAATGGTGCCGCCGGGCTTCAACTGCCCCTTGGCAATGGCATCGCGGATAATGAACAGGGCGGCGCGGTCTTTCACCGACTGGCCGGGGTTCATGAATTCCGCCTTGCCCAGAATCGTGCAGCCCGTAAGTTCCGAGGCCTTCTTCAGACGGATGAGGGGGGTATTGCCGATGGCGGCAACAACGTCGTTCTTGATATCCATAAAAAACTCCGAGCTTCCCCCTAGCAATGCCCGACATGGGCCGGGAGGTCAAATTCACGAGGTTGATGGCTGGTATGCTTTATTTTTTCAATAGCTTGATCAGGGCTTCCGCGGCGGCGGGGGCCCGTTCTTTTGCGCCGTTGATGAAGTAGATGAATACATCCCGGGATTTCACGGGCTTGCCCTTTGGGGCGGCAAGCGGGAATTTCTCCGGTTCTTCGCCGCCTTCCCAGGCCTTTGCCAATGTGGCCCAGGCTGCAATCGCCTTGGCGCTGTAGCCGGTTTCGAACTCAGCCTTTGCATCTTGCAGCCGTGCATAAACAAAGTCGGCGCTGAGGTCGGCTATCAATGGGTGCTTTTGTGAATCAGCAAGCACCACGGCAATGCCGGCCTTGCGCACCTGGGCGATAAAGTCGGGGATGAGAAAACTCTCGTTCCTCACTTCAAGCGCATGGCGGAGCTTCAGGCCGTCAAATTTTTCCGGAAGCAACTTCAGGAAAGCGGCGATGTCTTCGGGATCATATTTCTTGGTGGGCGCGAGTTGCCACAGGATGGGGCCGAGCTTCGATTTCAATTCACTGACGCCGCTGGCCAGGAACTTTTCAATCGAGGGGCCAGCTTCAGCCAGAACGCGGCGGTTTACGGCAAAGCGCGGCGCTTTCAGGGAGAATATGAAATTATCTGGCGTTTCTTCCGCCCAGCGCCGGAATGTCGTGGACGTAAAGGTGCTGTAGAACGTGCCGTTGACTTCGATTGACGTGACCCGCCGGCTGGCGTGCGACAGCTCTTTGGTTTTTGGCAGCTTCTCGGGATAGAACAGGCCGCGCCACGGTTCGTAAGTCCACCCGCCAATGCCAACCCGGATCATTTTCCCATTCCGTTGCTATTTAACCGCCGGGCGAGATTGCCGCCTATCCGGGTCCGGGGCAAGCCGGTGCCTCAAAAGAAAAGGCCGATCCTGCGCGGGACCGGCCTTTCAATTGGCTCCCCGACCTGGACTCGAACCAGGGACAATTCGATTAACAGTCGAATGCTCTACCAACTGAGCTATCGGGGAATATTGGTGCGGCGTATAGCAGAGGGTCTTACGGACTAAAAGACATTTTGTCGTTACCGTGAGGGGCCACCTGTGCATGGCGCGATGTCGCACTATATAAGGGCCTGCCGGGACAAAGGAATTAAGATGCCAAAGGTCAATTTCGCGGGTTACAAGGTTAATGTGCCGGGCCATCCGCTGCTGCGCATGGCCCTCGGCGTGCTGCTCATAATTGGCGGGCTCTTGGGATTCCTGCCCATTCTGGGCTTCTGGATGGTGCCCCTCGGGCTGGTTGTGCTTTCGGTTGATTTGCCGCCGGTGCGGCGCTTTCGCCGGAATGCCACGGTCAAAATCGGCTATTGGCTGCATAAACGCTGGCCCGGCCTTGCCAAGATCATCGGCTATGGCGCGCCACGGGACGAAAAACTGTAGGAAATTTGGAGGCCTCGCCCAGAATCGAACTGGGGTGCAAGGATTTGCAGTCCTCTGCGTAACCACTCCGCCACGAGGCCTCAG
>CADEEO010000013.1 GCA_902826365.1 uncultured Hyphomicrobiales bacterium
GCTGCGCGTTCAAGGCATTCAGCGCCTTGGGCCGGTTGAGGGTGATGATCCCCACGGCATCCCTGGTTTCGCTGATGATATTTTCATAGGCCATTTGGATTTCCTATTTCTGGCAGGACGGACAATAAAAGGTCGAGCGTCCCGACTGCACTATACGACGGATGGTGCCACGGCAACCCGGGGTTTGGCATTTTGCGCCGGCCCGGTCATAAACCGCGAAGCGCTGCTGAAAAGCGCCTTCGCTGCCATCGGTTGAGGAAAAGTCCTGCAAGGTGGAGCCGCCCGCCGCGATGGCCTCGTTCAGAATATCCCGGACATGGCGGACAACATCATTGAGGCGGGCATCATGGGTGTTCTTCCGGACCAAAGTTCCAGCCTTTCGCTTGGGCGAAAGACGGCTTCGATGCAGGACTTCACTCACATAGATGTTGCCGAGGCCTGCAATGATCCGCTGATCAAGCAAGGCGGCCTTCAGGGGGGCGGATTTTTTTCGGAATCTGACGGCCAGAAAGTCAGCGCTGAACTCATTGCCGAGAGGCTCTACGCCGATACCCTTCAGGAGCTTGTGGCTTGCCATTTCGTTTTCATGCAGAAGATCCATGACGCCGAAGCGGCGATGGTCGGTGTAGACAATCTGCACGCCATTATCGAGCAGCAAGACCACGTGGTCGTGGGGACCGGAACCGGCGCCAGCGGCGCCCTGTTCAAAATAGAATTCTCCCAGGTTGTTCGGCCGGGCATTTTCATCGAGAACCGTGAAACGCCCGGTCATGCCAAGGTGGATCAAGAGGCATTGGCCGTCGTCAAGGTTAACCAGAATATACTTGGCCCGGCGCTGGAGGCCCACGACCTGCCTGCCTTTCAACCGGGCCGCGAAACCGGCGGGAAAGGGAAAGCGCAGGCCGGCACGCCTGAGCTCCACACCGGCAATGGAACGACCCGTAAGGACTGGGCTTAGGCCTCGCATAACAGTTTCAACTTCGGGAAGTTCCGGCATGATTGTTAAGCAATAAGCGTTAAGCCGCCACACTGGCAATAGAACTCATTAAACCTTTGGTTTATGATAGCCCCATGGTTGAACCTCAAGAAAATGACGTGGACTTCGGCTTTCGCCGGGTGGGCGAAAACGAGAAGCAAGGCCTGGTAAATGAGGTCTTTTCCAAGGCCGCCGAACGCTATGACCAGATGAATGACCTGATGTCGGGGGGCTTGCACCGGTTCTGGAAAGACGACCTGGTCACGATGCTCAATCCGCCGCGAAAACCCACTCCCTTCGAGGTGCTTGATGTGGCGGGCGGCACGGGCGACATCGCCTTCCGCATCGCCCGGGCGGGAGGCGCTGGAACCCATGTGACGGTTGCCGATATTTCTCCCGAGATGGTGCACGAGGGCAAGAAACGGGCGGCGCGTGAAAGCCTGCTTGACCGCTGCGACTTCACCGTTGGCAATGCCGAAAGCCTGGCCTTTCCCGAGCGGAGCTTTGATGCCTATACGATTGCCTTCGGCATCCGCAATGTCACCCATATTGACCGGGCGCTGGCGGAAGCGCACCGGGTGCTGAAGCCTGGCGGGCATTTTCTCTGCCTGGAATTTTCCCATGTCGACATAGCGCTGCTTGAGAAAGCCTATGACGCCTTTTCCTTCACGGTCATTCCCGCTGTCGGCAAGGTTGTCACCGGCGATGGCCAGCCCTATCGCTACCTCGTCGAAAGCATCCGCAAATTTCCCAAGCAGGATGACTTCAAGGCCATGCTAGACGCGGCAGGCTTTGCCCGCACCAGCTACCGCAATCTTTCCGGCGGAATTGTCGCCATTCATTCGGGCTGGCGGATCTGATGATTTCAATGGTGAAAAATATCTGGCGGCTGGCCCGCGCCGGACGGACCATGGCACGCTATGATTTTTTCCTGCAGCCCGACCAGGTTTTCGATCTGCCGTGGTTTGCAAGGGCGCTTCTCAAGACCGCCAAATTTGGCGCCGCCCCACCAACGGTCGATTCCGGCAGCCGGGTGACCGCAGCGCTTTCGTTGCTGGGACCGAGCTACATCAAGCTTGGACAATTTCTGTCCACCCGCCCTGACGTGATCGGGGCCAAGCGGGCCTTTGAACTGAAATCCCTGCAGGACCGCCTGCCGCCGTTCAGCATGGCGGAAGCGCGCGACATCATCCATGCCAATCTCGGCCAGAGCGTTGAAGAGCTGTTCACGGAGTTTGGCGAACCGGTTGCCGCTGCTTCGATTGCGCAAGTCCATAAAGCGATGACAAAGGATGGCGAACAAGTTGCCGTCAAAATTTTGCGTCCCGGCGTCGAGAAGCGTTTTGCCGATGATCTTTCGAGTTTCTTCTTCGCGGCGCGGATGATGGAGCGGTTCTCACGCGAGGCACGGCGCTTGCGCCCTGTTGCCGCGGTTGAAATGCTCGAGCACTCTATGAAGCTTGAACTTGACCTGCGCATGGAGGCTTCGGCCATTTCGGAAATGGCCAAGGCCACCGCTGATGATCCGAATTTCCGCCTGCCTGCTGTCAACTGGCCGCTCACCGCCCGCCAGGTTCTGACGACGGAATGGATTGAGGGCACGCCCATTTCGGATATCGCAGCCCTGAGGGCGAAAGGTTTTGACCTCAAGGCCTTGGGCGACAATATCATCCAGAGCTTCCTGCGCCATGCCATCCGCGATGGTTTCTTCCATGCGGACATGCATCAGGGAAATCTTTTCGTCGATGCCAATGGCCATCTCGTGGTGGTTGACTTCGGCATCATGGGCCGGCTCAGCGAAGGCGACCGCTTGTTCCTCGCTGAAATTCTTTTCGGCTTCATCACGCGGGACTACATGCGCGTTTCGCAGGTGCATTTCGATGCGGGCTATGTGCCGCGCGACCAGGATGTAGCCGATTTTGCCCAGGCGCTGCGGGCCATCGGTGAACCCATCATGGGCCTTGCGGCAAACGAAATTTCCATGGCGCGGCTTTTGACCCAGCTTTTTGAGGTGACTGGGCAGTTCAACATGGTGACCCAGCCGCAGCTTCTGCTGCTGCAAAAAACCATGGTTGTGGTCGAGGGCGTTGCCCGCACTCTTAATCCGGAGCTTAACATGTGGGTGACCGCCGAACCCGTGGTGCGGAGCTGGATTGAACGGAAGCTGGGGCCCATCGGCAAGCTGGAAGGGGCTGTCCAAAGTGCCGCTTCGCTGGGACGCCTGGCCTCCATGCTGCCTGATGTGGTGACCGAAATCGTGCAATCCGGCAGCATCAAGCTCGACTCTGACACGACAAACCGCATCGCCATCGCCCACCACCATGCCAACCGCTTCCAGCGCTATGCGCTGATGGCAGGGGCGGCTGCGCTGGTGGCAATCGCCCTCAAACTCGTCCTTTAAGAAAGAGCGTTTAATCGCTACATTGGCACCATGACCGCTGTCTCCGGAAAAACCATACTTCTCATCATTGGGGGCGGAATTGCCGCTTATAAATCCCTTGAATTGATCCGTCTTTTGACAGGCAAAGGGGTTGGGGTGCGCACCATCATGACCAAGGCGGCGGAGGAATTTGTAACGCCCCTGTCGGTTGCCAGCCTCACCAAGCAAAAGGTCCACACTGCCCTTTTCAACCTCACCGACGAAATTGAAATGGGACATATTGAGCTGTCGCGCGCCGCCGACCTCCTGGTCGTGGCGCCCGCCACGGCGGATCTCATGGCCAAGATGGCCCATGGCAATGCCAATGATCTTGCCTCCACGACACTCCTTGCCACGGACAAGCCGGTGCTGATCGCGCCCGCCATGAATGTGCGGATGTGGCACCACGCGGCAACCCAGCGCAATCTTCAGCAATTGAAGCGCGACGGCATTCTGCTCGTCGGCCCCAATGAGGGCGACATGGCCTGCGGCGAATACGGGCTGGGACGCATGGCGGAGCCTGCCGAAATTGTTGCGGCTATCGAAGTGGCCCTTGCTCCAAAGGTGCAGCCCCTCAAGGGCAAGAAGGTGCTGATCACCGCAGGGCCCACGCGCGAGGCCATTGACCCGGTGCGTTACATTTCCAATTATTCTTCCGGCAAGCAAGGCTATGCCATTGCGGCTGCAGCGGTGGCGCTTGGGGCCGAAACGGTTATAGTTTCGGGACCTGTCGATCTTCCAATTCCTCCCGGCGTACAAATAATTCCGGTGACAAGTGCAACAGAAATGCTGGCGGCCAGCGAGCGGGAGCTTCCCAGTGACATCGCCATCTTCACCGCAGCGGTTGCCGACTGGCGTGTCGATCAGGAGAAGGATCAAAAGATCAAGAAGAACAAGAACGGCATTCCCGACCTGAAATTTGTGGAAAATCCGGACATTCTGCAAACCATCGCCAAGCGGGCGTTGAAGCGGCCAAAGCTCGTTGTCGGCTTTGCGGCAGAGACCGAAAATCTCGTGGAGAATGCCCGTGAGAAACTCAGGAAAAAAGGCTGTGACCTGATCGTCGCCAATGATGTGAGCCGGGAAAGCGGAGTTTTCGGTGGCGATAATAATACCGTGCAGCTTGTTTCAGCCTCTGGCGTTGAAAGCTGGGGGCCTCTGTCGAAACAGGATGTGGCGCAGCGCTTGATGGCGCAACTCGCAAAGCAACTTTCAGCATGACACCGCTGCGGATCATGCGGCTGGCCAATGGCGAGAACTTGCCGCTGCCCGCTTATGAATCACCAGGTGCCGCCGGCATGGATCTTCGTGCCGCTGAAGACACGGTGCTGAGACCTGGCGCGCGTTTCCTGATGCCTACGGGCTTTGCCATCGCCCTTCCTAACACCCACGAGGTGCAGGTGCGGCCCCGGTCCGGGCTTGCGGTCAAGCATGGGGTCACGGTTCTGAATGCGCCGGGCACGATCGACAGCGACTACCGCGGTGAAATCAAAGTGCCTTTGATCAATCACGGCACGGCAGATTTCATCATCAAAAGAGGCGACAGGATTGCCCAGATGATCGTGGCCGCCGTGGCGCGCGCCACATTGCAGGAAGTCGCGGCGCTCGATGATACGGCGCGTGGCAACAATGGTTTTGGCTCGTCGGGAGTCCGCTGATGGCATTGTCGCCGGAAGAACTGGAACGCTACGCCCGGCACATCGTGGTGCCCGAGGTTGGCGGGCCGGGGCAGGCCAAGCTCATCAACGCGAAGGTTCTGGTCATTGGGGCCGGCGGCCTTGGGGCACCGGCGCTGCTCTATCTCGCGGCGGCAGGCATCGGCACCATCGGCATTTGCGACAATGACACGGTGAGCCTTTCAAACCTCCAGCGGCAGGTTGTCCATACAACCTCGGCGGTGGGCGAGTACAAAACAAAAAGCGCCAAGGCGACTTTGGCGGCGATCAATCCGCATCCCAAAATCATCGAGCACCGCCTACGCCTTGATGCGTCCAATGCGCTCGACATTATCCGGCAGTATGACATCGTTGCCGATGGCTGCGATAATTTCCCCACACGGTTTCTGGTTAGCGACGCCTGCTACTTTGCAAAAAGACCTTTGGTCTCCGCCGCAGTGGGCCAGTTCGACGGGCAAATTTCAACCTTCAAGCCCTACGAAAAGGCGCCCTCGGGCGAACCGTGGCCCACCTATCGCTGCTTCATCGGCGGGCTTCCGGAGCGGGGGCTTTTTCCGGCCTGTGAAGAGGTGGGCATATTGGGGGCTCTTCCCGGCATCGTTGGCTCCATGCAGGCCATGGAAGTGATCAAGGAAATCCTCGGGATCGGGGACAGCCTGGCGGGCCGCCTGGTGATGTATGACGCCTTGGCCACCAGGTTTTATGAAACCAAACTGTCGTGGAACCCGGAAAATCCCCTCACCGGACGCAAGCCCACGATCACCTCGCTGCAGTCTCAGAACTATATTTGAGAACATAAAGAAATCTTTATGTCTTTGTTGCAAGGCCGGGCAACGCCTGCTATAGGCACGACTTCAATCGCTGATTTCCCTGTTTTGGAGCACACCCCATGGCCGCTTTCACCGACTACCATGTTGCCGACATCAAGCTTGCCGATTGGGGGCGCAAGGAACTTGACATGGCCGAGGTTGAAATGCCGGGCCTGATGTCCACACGGGCAGAATATGCCAAGGCCCAGCCCCTGAAGGGCGCGCGCATTTCCGGCTCGCTCCACATGACGATCCAGACGGCGGTTTTGATCGAAACCCTGAAGGCCCTGGGGGCCGACATCCGCTGGGCTTCCTGCAACATCTATTCAACCCAGGATCATGCGGCCGCGGCAATCGCCGCCGCCGGCATTCCGGTATTTGCCTTCAAGGGCGAAACGCTGAAGGAATACTGGCAGTACACTGCAAAGATTTTCGACTGGGCCGACGGCCAGACAACCAACATGATCCTTGATGATGGCGGCGATGCAACGCTTTACATCCTGCTGGGAGCACGGGCCGAAACGGATCCGAAGCTCATTGCCTACCCGAAGAGCGAGGAAGAAGAATGCCTTTATGCAGAGATCGCCAAGCGCCTGAAGGCCAGCCCCGGCTGGTTCAGCAAGGTGCGCGCCTCAATCATTGGCGTTTCGGAGGAAACCACCACGGGCGTTCACCGTCTCTACGAACTGCAGAAGAAGGGCGAGCTTCCCTTCCCCGCCATCAACGTGAACGACAGCGTCACCAAGTCGAAATTCGACAATAAATACGGCTGCCGGGAATCGCTGGTGGATGCCATCCGGCGCGGCACGGATGTGATGATGGCCGGCAAGGTGGCGGTTGTCCTGGGCTATGGCGACGTGGGCAAGGGCTCGGCGCTTTCGCTGCGCGGCGCCGGGGCCCGCGTGGTGGTGACCGAGGTTGATCCCATCTGCGCGCTGCAGGCGGCAATGGACGGCTACTCCGTGCAGACGCTTTCCGATGTGGTGGCCAGCGCTGATATTTTTGTCACCGCGACCGGCAACAAGGACGTCATCACGGTTGATGACATGAAGCAGATGAAGGACATGGCCATCGTCTGCAACATCGGCCATTTCGACAATGAAATCCAGGTTGCCGAACTGAAGAATTTCCAGTGGACCAACATCAAGCCGCAGGTTGACCTGGTGCATTTCCCCAAAGGCAACCGCATTGTGCTGCTGTCGCAGGGACGCCTCGTCAACCTTGGCAATGCCACGGGCCATCCGAGCTTTGTCATGTCGGCCTCGTTCACCAACCAGACGCTGGCGCAAATCGAGCTTTTCACCAATGCCAAGACCGGCAAGTACAAGAACGAGGTTTACGTGCTGCCGAAGCACCTCGATGAAAAGGTGGCAAGCCTCCATCTGGAAAAGCTCGGCGTCAAACTCACGAAGCTTCGCGATGAGCAGGCGGCCTATATCGGGGTAGCTCCAAAAGGCCCGTTCAAGCCCGATTATTACCGCTACTAGGCGCGCCATTGGCGGCCGCTTTGCCTCCCATGAAGTAGTTCCGACAGGCTGTTTTTGAGTCTATACCTCCGGATGGGACAGATGCGGCCTGATTCGGGCCCGCATCTCGCAGGTGGCCGGAGAAAAAATGCGGGAAGGCAACAGCACAATGAACGCGTTTATGCGTCATATCGCGGTTGCCGGTTTCGTGTTTTTGCAAAGTGGCAGAGCCCATGCGGCGCCCTTCCAAATCCCCGATGTGGATCCCCTTATGAGTTTCCTGACGCTGGCCGCGGTGGCGGTTTTTGTCTGGGCCTTTCATGTGGTCAGGAAGCTGAGCCAGGGCGAGAACAGGGCGCGCCAGCGCATCAGTGAACTGGAGATCAGGCTTAATGAGGCAGAGACAGCCTTTGCCGCCGAAGCCCATGTCATGATGGTTTGGCGCGGAAAGGAAGAATTCCCCAGCCGCATCATCGGCAGCATGTATGGCAGCGCCAAGGTTCCCGCCGCTGCCGCCGAGATGCTGAATTTTCCCGCCTGGCTGGAAGCTGATTCCAGCAACATCATCGAAGACTGCATCAGAACCCTGCGGGAGATGGGGAAGCCCTTCAACATCGGCGTCAAGACACTCAACAATGAATTGCTTGAAGCCGATGGACGCGCCGCAGGCGGCATGGCGACATTGCGGTTTCGCCCGCTTTCCGGGGAGCGGCGGCAGATCACCGAACTGAACTACGATGCGCGGAAACTGGGGATGCAGGTCGAGCGCCTCAGCGCGGTGCTTGATTCAGCACCGCTCCCCATCTGGCTCCGCGACGGGGATGGCAGGCTGAGCTGGGTCAACCAGGCCTATGTCAAGGCGGTGGAACTGCCCGACAGCGCTTCCGTTCTGCGCTCCCTGATCGAGGTTGCTTCGCCGGAGCGGATCGACACGACAAAGGCCGACCCCAAGATGGGACTCCTGGGGAGAACCCACGCGGTTTTTGCCGGAGCCATGCGGGCCCTCAATATCCATGAAGTGGCCCTGCCGGAGGGCAAGGCCGGTTTTGCAGTGGATGTTTCAGAACTGGAGGAAATCGAAAAGGAGCTTGACCGGCATATCAAGGCCCATGCCTCGACGCTCAACAAGCTCGACACGGCGATTGCCATCTTCGGACCGGACCAGCGCCTGCGCTTTCACAATATGGCCTTCGCCCAGCTCTGGCCGCTTGACGGCAAATGGCTCGACCTGCATCCCACCGACGGCGAAATCCTCGACCGCCTGCGGACCCAGCGGTGCATTCCGGAACAGGCCAACTACCGCGAATGGCGGGCCAAGCAGCTATCCTCCTACACGACACTCGAAATGCGCGAAAGCTGGTGGTACCTGCCCGATGGGCGCTCACTGCATGTGGTGTGCGAGC
This sequence comes from uncultured Hyphomicrobiales bacterium, assembly GCA_902826365.1. Classification (GTDB taxonomy): domain Bacteria; phylum Pseudomonadota; class Alphaproteobacteria; order Rhizobiales; family Aestuariivirgaceae; genus Aestuariivirga. Next base: position 8,750 of record CADEEO010000013.1, read on the forward strand.
AGCATCCGTTTGGCGGCGTCACCTACCTGTATGAAAACGTCACCAAGGAAATCCAGCTTGAAAGCCGCTACAACGAGCTCATCGGGGTGCAGCGTGAAACCCTCGACAATCTCGAAGAGGCCATTGCGCTTTTCGGGTCTGACGGCCGTTTGAAGCTCTTCAATCCGGCCTTCTCAAAGTTCTGGAATTTCGATGGTGCCTTTCTCCAGAGAGAACCCCATGTTGACCAGCTTGCCAGCGATGCGGTGGTGATAAGGGAAGCGGGTGCGGCGTGGCAGGAGATCAAATTCGGCGTCACCGGCATGGAATCGGAGCGCCGGGCACTGCGCGGCCGGATGTCGGCGAGCGACCGCATTCTGCAATACAGTTCGGTTCCGCTGCCCGATGGCAACACGCTTCTAACCTTCTCGGATATTTCCGATCCGGCAAAAATGGAGCGGGCGCTTCGCGACCGCACCGAGGCCCTGGAAGCGGCTGACCGCCTCAAGAACGCCTTCCTAAGCAATGTTTCCTATGAAGTGCGCACACCGCTTACGAGCATCCTGGGATTTGCCGAAACCCTGGACCTCGGGCTGGTGGGCGAGCTTTCACCGAAGCAGCGGGAATATGTTCTCGACATCAAGCGGTCATCGGAGGAATTGAAGGCCATCATTGATGCCATCATCGACCTGTCGGCGATTGATGCGGGCGCCATGGAACTGAAACTGGGCAAACTGGATGTCACCAGCATCCTGCAATCGGTTGCGGAAAAACTGTCGCCTACCATGATCCGGCGCGACCAGACCCTGAGCATAGAATTGGCGGAAGACTCGCTGGCCTTTGTCGGCGATACGATGCGGGTGGAACAGATCATTTCAAACCTGCTGTCAAATGCCATTGGATTTTCGGCAAGGGGCAGCCAGATCCGCATGGGAGCCCGGAGTTCCGGCGCCAATGTCCAGATCTGGATCGCTGACTCGGGCCGGGGCATTGACCCGGAATTCCAGAAAAAAGCCTTCGAGCGATTCCAGTCCAAACCCCTGCCGGGCAGCCACCGCGGGCCGGGGCTTGGCCTCGCCATCGTCAAGAGCTTCACGGAGCTTCACGGCGGCAATGTTTCCCTTATTTCCAAGCTTGACCGCGGCACAACTGTTGTGTGTAGTTTCCCGGTTGATGGACCCGCGAGACCAAATCCCAGGAACTCCCCGGCTGAACGCATCAGCCCGCAGCGGGTTGCCTAAGCCCATTCACCATGATCATTGAACGCCGCTCCCTCTCCCTTCCCGTCATGGAGGCTCTTGCGCGGGAGCTTTCGCTGTGGGCGCGGCCCGGTCTGGCCATCCATCTCTCGGGTGACCTGGGGGCCGGAAAATCCGCGTTCGCAAGGGCTTTTATCCGGGGGCTGGCGCTGGATGACAGGGAGTTTGATATTCCAAGCCCGTCATTTTCGCTGGTTCAATCTTATGATGCCTTGAGGGTGCCGGTGGTGCATGTCGATCTCTACCGGATCAGCTCGGCTGCGGAAGTGGCCGAACTGGGGCTTGAGGAGTTTTTAGCCAAGTCCCTGATGATCATTGAATGGCCGGAAAAACTGCCGGAGAATATCTCTCCCGATCATCTGAAAATTTCCATCACGGGGTCAGGCGATGCGCGGGACCTGAAGCTCGAGACGGCGGGAAAATGGATTGAAACTCTCAAGCGCGATGAAGCAATCAAGGGATTCGTGAATCAATCTCAGGTGGCCGGCGGGACACGTTCTCATTTCGAGGGTGACGCTTCGGCCCGGCGCTATGAGCGGGTTGCAGGCAAAGCCGACACACTATTGCTGATGGACATGCCCAGCAGGCCGGACGGCCCGGTGGTCAAAAACGGCAAGCCCTATAGCGCCATTGCCCATTTGGCCGAAGGCATCAGCGCGGTGGTGGGCATCAATGATTATCTTTTCAATCTTGATTACAGCGTTCCCCGGATTTATGCGGCAGACGTAAAGCAAGGCCTCGCTCTTATCGAACCGCTTGGCGACAAGGTTTTCAGCCGGATGATGGCGCAGGGTGAGGACATGGGAGAGCCCATGAAGGCGGCGGTGGACGTTCTCTCGGACATGGCCGCGCGGAAGTGGCCGAGCAAAGTTCCGGTGCAGGGCGGCGCGGAGCATCACATTGCGCGTTATGATCTTGAGGCCATGCTGATCGAGGTTGATCTTCTGCCGTCATGGTTCTGGCCGTTGCAAAAAAAATCCGCGCCGGGCGATGATGTAAAAGCGGAATTCTCGGCGATCTGGCAAGCGCTTCTTGCCAGCATCGGCACCCACCAGCCCGTCTGGACCTTGCGGGATTATCATTCGCCCAATTTGCTTTGGCTGCCGGAGCGCAAGGGACTGCGCCGGGTCGGGATCATCGACACGCAGGATTGTGTGATGGGGCACCCGTCCTATGACCTTGTCTCCATGCTGCAGGATGCCCGCGTCGATATTGATTTCAAGCGCGCCGATGACCTCTTTGATTATTATTGCGGGCTGCGCTCGGCTCAGGGGCAATTTGACGCCCGCGAATTTTCCCGCGTCTTTGCAATTCTTGGAGCCCAGCGCGCCACTAAAATACTGGGGATTTTCGCGCGCCTCTCGAAGCGAGACGGCAAGCCCATCTATCTCAACCACATCCCCCGTGTTTCGCGTTATCTCAAGCGCAATCTGGAACATCCTGATCTTGCGGTTCTCAAGACCTGGTATGAACGGAATTTGCCGCTATGAGCGAGCCAATCGGCAGCCATGCCATGATCCTCGCTGCAGGCTTTGGTTTGCGCATGCGGCCCCTGACCAATGACCGCCCCAAGCCTCTCATTGAGGTCGCCGGAAAGCCGCTCATTGACTACGGCTTTGACCGGCTGCGCGAGGCGGGCGTTCAAAAGGCGGTGGTCAACGGCCACTACCGGGCTGCGCAGATATTGCAGTGGTCACAGCAGCAGGCAGCGCCCGAGGTTTTCTTCTCCGATGAGCAGTCGGAGATTCTTGATACGGGCGGCGGCATTGCGAAAGCCCTTCCGCTTCTGGGCAGCCAGCCATTTTTCGTGCTTAACAGTGACAGTTTCTGGGTAGATGGAAAGGTTCCGGCCCTCAGCCGCTTGCGGGCCGCGTGGGATGACACGACGACGGATTGCCTGCTTCTCTTGTGTCACGTTGACCGCACCATTGGCTACGATGGCCGGGGGGATTTCCGCCTGGAGCGCGACGGGCGCCTCACCCGACAGCAGGGGTCAGGGGCACTTGCCTATATCGGCGGATATCTCGTGCATCCTCGCCTTTTCACCGGTGTTGCTGTAGAAAAATTCTCCATGAACGTCTTATGGGACAAGGCGATTTCCGGGGGCCGCCTGCATGGCATCGCGCACAGCGGAAAGTGGTTTCATGTGGGAACGCCCGATGCCATCGCTTTGGCCGAGGCTGAACTTGCCAAGACCTAGCGCATGAGCGAGAAGCCACAACGCGTCTACACCATAGCCAGCGATGCACCATTTCTGGATATTCTGGCGAAGGCGGTTCTGCGGGGCTTTCCCTATGCGAAGGGGCATCAGCATTCCTCGCTTGCTGCGTGGACCATCCTGGTACCCACGCGGCGCGCGGCCCGCGAACTTCAGGAAAAGCTGCTTATCGACAGCGGCAAGCCGGCGCTTGTGCTGCCGCAGATCAGGCCCATCGGCGATCTTGATGAAGATGTTCTTGAGGCGCAACGCCCTTATGTGGGCTTGCCCGATGCGATCAGCGATATCGGCCGAGAATTTGCCCTCACGGCTCTCATCGATGTTTGGGCCCGCCAAAATCCGCAACTTCGCCTGGCGCAGGAGCTTGCGCAGGCGCCGCAGCAAACCCAATCCCTGGCGGCGAGCCTCGCCGAACTGATTGACGTCATGGAGACCGAGGAGATTTCCTTTGACCGCCTTCCGGACGCCTATCTGATTGACCTTGCGGTTCACCGGGAGGCAATCCTCAGCCTGTTTGATCTGGTGAGCAAAAAACTCCCAGCGCTGCTCATGAGTGAGAATCTTATGGGAGCGAGGGAGCGGCGCAGCCATCTCATCCGCCTGGAAGCCAAAAGGCTCAGTGAAAATCCTCCCGCCGGGCCTGTTATTGCCGCAGGTTCCACCGGCACCATTCCAGCGACGCGGGAATTGCTGAAAGCAATTTCAAATTTGGAAAATGGCGCGGTGATCCTGCCCGCGCTTGACGAGGAAATGGACGCAAACAGCTGGGAGGCGGTTTCGCCGCAGCATCCACAATTTGCCATCAAGCAGCTTATTGAGGCCATTGGCGTCGATCGCGAGAACATAATCACGCTCGGAGCGGACTCCGGAGACAGGGCCTGGCTCGCCAGCGAACTCATGCGCCCTTCGGAAGTCTCAGATGACTGGCCGCGGGCGCTGGCCGGTCAAGGCGGCAGAATCAAACGGGCCCTTGAAAATGTATCGCTTGTCGAAGCACGCGATAAAAATGACGAGGCCTCGATCATTGCGTTGATGATGCGGCGGGCACTGGAGAAGCCAATGGGCGACATAGCCCTGGTCACACCGGACCGCGACCTGGCGCGGCGGGTGAAAGCAAATCTTTCACGCTGGAACATTGGGGTTGATGACTCGGCGGGCGAACCTCTCAGCCGTTTCGGCGCAGCCTCCCTGCTGGTGCTTCTCATGGATGCGGTGGAAGAAAACTTTTCCGCCTCGGCACTGCAAAGCCTGTTCAGCCATCCTCTTGCAGCGTTTGGTTTCGAACGGATGCATTTCAGTGCCTCGGCCCGGCATATCGAGGTTGCCCTGTTCCGGTCCCTGCCGATGATTCATGGGCTGGAAGGTTTGCTGCCATCGTTCGACCTGGCCCTTAAGGGAGCAAAAGGCGATTCCCACCCGCATCCCATTGCCGCCCATCTTAAGGAAAATGACTGGCGGGAGATGCGCGAATGCCTTGCGCGCGTCGCGGAGGTGCTGGGCCCGCTCTCGCCACGCTTCATCACCACATTCGGGGAGCATCTCGATGGCCTGATGTCCGTAGCGGAACGGATTTCCAGCGGCGGGTTCTGGGATGGCCCCGAGGCGGAGGAACTGGAAACACTCGTCGAAACTTTGCGGCAGGAATCCTTCCGGCTTCCCGTTTGCGATTTCGCCAGCGTCAGCGCCACAATCCGACGGCACCTGCAAAGAATTCCGGTGCGGGACATTAAAAATGCCGGCACACGGCTTTCGATCCTCGGCTTGCTGGAAGCCCGCCTGGTGCATCCGCAAACGGTCATTCTCGGCGGGCTAAATGAAGGCAATTGGCCACGGCTGCCGGACCCGGGGCCGTGGCTCAACCGACCGATGCGCGACACCTTCGGCATGCAGCAGCCGGAGCTCAGGATTGGCCAGGAGGCCCATGATTTTGTCCAGGCCTTTGGCGCGCCTCAGGTTTTTCTCACCTGGGCGCGGCGCGACGGCATGGACCCGGCCATTCCCTCCCGCTGGATTTTGCGCCTGCAGACAATCCTGAAAGCGGCCGGGCACAAGCCCGAGGACATGAGTTCCAAATCATGGCTGGCGTGGGCCGCATGGCTTGATCAGGCCGATAATTTCCAGCTCAAGCCTCATGGCAAACCGCAGCCCCGGCCGCCAATCGATGCACGGCCAAAACGGATCAGCGTGAGCCGGGTCGAAACGCTTATCCGCGACCCCTACGCCATTTATGCGGATGCCGTATTGAAACTCAGGCCGTTGCCCAGCATTGCAGCGGCTCCTGATGCGGCGCTGCGCGGCACGCTTTTCCACAAGGCGATTGGCGACTTCTTCACGCTCTATCCAAAGGCCCTGCCGGCCGATGCGGTGGAAAAATTCACCGCCCTTGGCGAAGAAATATTCCGACCCTTCCGCAACGATCCGGAAATCATGGGCTTCTGGTGGGCGAGATTCCAACGTCTCGCCAGATGGATTGTCGAGAACGAAGCGCTATTGCGCGGCGATGTGGCGGAGGTCATTGCGGAAGTAAAGGGAAGCCTTCCTCTGAAAATTGGCGAAGCTGATTTCACGCTCAGCGGGCGCGCCGACCGGATCGATATCTTTTCCGATGGCAGGGCGCGCATTGTTGATTTCAAGACCGGGGCGATACCCAGCATAAAAAAAATTGAAGAAGGATTTTCGCCCCAGCTTACGCTGGAAGCTGCCATGCTGGAGCGAGGCGCCTTTGAGCACGTAGGCAGCCACGAAACCAGTGAACTGACTTACATCAGGATAACCGGCGGCATCCCGCCGGGAGAATTGAAGTCAGTTGATCTCGCGCCCATGGAGGTGGCGCGCGAGCATCTTGAACGCCTTAAGGGGCTTCTGGGCAAATACCAGAACCCCGATCTTGCCTATCTTCCACGCTACGCCGTTGAAAGCGTCGAGGCGATTCATGACTATGACCATCTCTCGCGCTACCGCGAATGGATATTGGCGGGTGACGGCTGATGGGCAGATTCATCAATGCCACGCCTGAACAGAAAACCGCCTCCAGTCCGGAGGCTTCCGCCTGGGTGGGCGCCAATGCGGGCTCTGGCAAAACCCGCGCGCTGGTGGACCGGGTAATCCGCCTCATGCTCACAGGCGTCGACCCTATGTCGATCCTCTGCCTCACCTACACGAAGGCCGCGGCCAAGGAGATGGCTAACCGCCTGCACGAACAGCTCGGCGCCTGGGTCGGCCTGTCCGACACTGAACTCGCCAAGGGGCTGGCCGCGATGGGGCACGACGATGCGGGCCACAAAACGCTTGCCCGGGCGCGTCGGCTGTTCACGGCGGCTTTGGAAACGCCGGGCGGCCTCAAGATTCAAACAATCCATGCCTTCTGCGAGAGAATTCTGCAGCTTTTCCCGGTCGAGGCCGGGCTTGCGCCGGGATTTGAGGTTCTCGAATCCAGCCAATCCAAGCAACTGCTCCGGGAGGCACGGGACCAGATTCTGCGCGAGGCGCAGGGCGATGAAAATTCGTCCCTTGCCCACGCGCTGGAAATCATAACCCGCCACACCCATTCCGACAGTTTCGATGGGCTTCTTGAGCGCCTGCTCTCCAAACTCCAAATCCTCAAAGATGCGGTGGCGGCGCACGGTTCCATTGAAGACATCGGCCAGGCGCTCCGGGCGGAATTTGCCATAGACCCGCGGCAGAATAGCGAAACTCTCAGGGGGGAATTTCTGAGGTTCGACAGGGCAATTGTTGAAAGAATAATCCCGGTCCTGTCCAGCTCCCTCGCCACCAACCAAAAGACAGCGGGCAATCTTGCAGCCCTTCTGAAGGAAAATGACAGCTCACAGGCTGAAAATCTCATCCGGCGCATCTATTATACGTCCGATGGCGGGAAGCCGAAAAAAATCGCTTCGGTCATTACCGAAAAACTTCTGAAGGACCATCACTGGATTCGGGCGTGGCTTTCACAGGAGATGACTCGCTGCCTCGCTCTCATCGAGCAAATCGACAATCTCACGCGCATCGAGGCGACATGTGCGTTGGTCACCCTCGCCGATGCGGTGATTTTGGAATTCGAATCGGCAAAAAAACACCACGGCGCCTATGACTTCGACGATCTCATCCTGAAAACCCGTGATTTGCTTGTCGACAAGGCTTCAGCGCAATGGGTTCTGTTCAAGCTTGACCGCGGCATTGAGCATGTCCTTGTGGACGAAGCGCAGGATACCAGCCTGGCCCAGTGGGAAATTGTAAAGGCGCTGACAGGCGAGTTCTTTTCCGGAAGCGGCAGCCGCGAAGCACAGAACCGCACGTTGTTTGTGGTGGGCGACCGCAAGCAATCGATATTCAGTTTCCAGGGCGCAAACCCGACCGCATTCGAGGCTACGCGTGACATATTCGGAGGGCAAATCAGCAATGTGGGCCAGCCCTTCAACACTGTCGATCTCACTGTTTCCTTCCGATCCACCGAGGAAGTGCTGAAGGTGGTCGATGTGGTTTTTGCAGAGGGAACTCGGGCCCGCACCGGACTTGACGGGCCACACCCGCAGAAATTGGTGCATCAATCCACCCGCAAGGACGAACCTGGATTGTTTGAACTCTGGCCGCTGATGGAGCCCGATGAAAAGGCCGAACGGGAGCCGTGGCAGGCCCCTGTCGATCAATACCCACCCCGGTCGGGCCTGCGCAAACTGGCGCAAAAGCTGGCGGAAACAATCAAATCCTGGATTGGAAAACGCCGCATCATGGCGCTCGACCGCACGGTGGAAGCGGGCGATATCCTGATCCTGTTCCGCACCCGCAGCGCGCTTTTCGATATCCTGATCAGCGAATTGCGCAAGGCTGGAATTCCTGTCGCGGGTGCGGATCGCCTGAAGCTTTCGGAGAATATCGCCATTCTCGACATGATGGCCCTGGTGCAATTTGTGCTCCTGCCCGACGATGATTATTCGCTGGCCTGCGTACTCAAAAGCCCGCTTGTGCCCACAGCGTTGACGGAAGATCAACTATTCAAGCTGGCCCATGGGCGCGACGCCACATCCTTATGGGCAAGGCTTGGCGCTTCGGATGATGCAGGCTGCGGGGCAGCCCGCAAGGTTCTGGAAGAGTGGCTGAAGGCCTCGGAAAGCCTGCGACCCTTTGAATTCCTCTCGATGGTTTTGATCAAATCCCGGAAAGCTTTTCTGGCGCGGTTGGGGAGCGAAGCGGGGGATGCGCTGGATGCGCTGCTTGAGGTTTCACTCTCCTATGAAGAAAACCATTCGTCTTCGCTAGCGGGATTTGCAACCTGGTTTGCTTCCGAGGACACGGAGCTCAAGCGCAACATGGATCAGGGCAGCGGTGAAGTCCGTTTGATGACGGTGCATGGCGCGAAGGGGCTTGAATCCAGCATCGTGATCCTGCCCGACACCACGTCCACACCGCGCAGCAACGCCACATCGGCGCTGATATTTGCTAAACCAAATTCGGGCGGGCCAACGCTGCCGTTCTGGCGGCTGTCGGGGCTGGCGCAATCCCAGGCCATTGAGGGTTGGAAAGACAGGGACAAGCAAACGGAGCTGGAGGAGCAGCGGCGCCTTCTCTATGTGGCGATGACCAGGGCACGCGACGAGCTTTATGTCTGCGGCTATAAAATCCACAAGGAGAGCCCGGAGAACAGCTGGTACACTTTGGTGGAGGATGCGGTGCGGGGCCAAGACTTTCTGCGGGCCGCCTCATCCCCTGACGGCGCTTCATGCCAGCGCTATGGCCCGGACCCCACTTGGAACGAGATGGATTCTATTCCGCCAAAGACACCGCCTGACGCTCCCGCTTGGCTGTTCAAAAATCCGGATATTGTTCATCAGGACTGGACGCCGGCGCGGAAGAGCCGTGACGTTGGCTCCAATGCGGCCGTGGCACGCGGGCGCGCCATCCACAGAATCCTGCAGGATCTGCCCGGCATGGCGCCCGAGGCCTGGTTGAATTTTGCCAGACGCATTCTTACGAAGAACGGGCTTGAGGCGGGATTGGCTGAAAGCATCATCGGCCTCATCACGCATCCGGATCACAGCGATTTTTTCGGTCCGGACAGCCAGGCGGAAGTCAGCATCGGATCTTTCTTGCCGAGTGGCCAGCGCATCACCGAACGGATTGACCGGCTTGTGGTGCGGGACACCGATATCCTCGCGCTCGACTATAAAACTGATTGGAATGTGCCGGACAGGCTCGAGGTCGACCATCCCCATGTTATGCAGCTTGCCCGCTATGCCCGCACTCTCGGGCAAGCCTATGACGGCAAATCCGTCCGCGCCGCCATTCTCTGGACCAGCCTGCCGCGTTTGGACTGGATTGCCGATGACATGCTGCGGAAAGCCATTTCCAGCATGGCTGCCATCACGTGAGCGTGTGCCGCCCTTGACCGGGGTCTTAGGGATACCTACCTTCAACGACAACTCAGGAATGACGGAGAATCAATCGTGTCCACCCATAAAGTATCTGATGCCTCATTTGATGCGGATGTCCTCAAGTCCACGACGCCTGTCGTTGTTGATTTCTGGGCGGAATGGTGCGGACCTTGCAAAATGATCGGTCCAGCACTTGAAGAAATTGCCCAGACGCTTGGGCCCAAGGTCAAGATCGTCAAGATCAACATCGATGAAAATCCCCAAACCCCTTCAAAATACGGGGTCCGGGGTATTCCGACCCTTATGGTGTTCAAGGGCGGGGCGGTTTCCTCGACCAAGGTTGGGGCTGCGCCCAAGGGCCAGCTGCAATCCTGGATTGAGCAATCGATCTAACGCCTGGCAGCACCCGACACGCCCGACATCGTCTTATTGTCATGGATGCTCAGGACGTGGCCGGCGAGATAAAGTGAACCGCAAATCAGTATTCTTGGGGCAGGTGTCGTCAGCGACGCTTGCCCCAAGGCTTTTGCAAGAGAGCTTGCGGTTTCAGCCGAGAGGTTTTGGCTGCGGGCAATTTCGGCGAGCTGGTCGGCGGAAACGGCATTGGGCTCACCCGGTATTGCAATCGTCACGACGCGCTGCGCCAGGCCTTCAAAGGGTTCGATGAAGCTCGCCGCATCCTTCGTGTTCAACATGCCCCAGATCAGAACAAGCGGGCGCGAATGGCGGTCGTTGATATCGGAAAAGGCCCGGGCGATGACGCGGCCCGCTGACGGATTATGGCCGCCATCAAGCCAAAGCTCCGCATCTTTCGGCAGGAGGCTGGTAAGCGCACCTGCCCCCAGCCTTTGCATGCGCGCCGGCCAGGCAACCGACTTCAATCCCTGCTCAATGTGCAATTCAGAGACACGCTTGTCATCGATCATCCGGATTGCCGCGATGGCATTGCCGGCATTGTCAACCTGGTGGCGGCCCTTCAGCTGCGGCAGGCTCAGATCAAGCAAGCCGTTTTCATCCTGAAAAACCAGGCGCCCGTGCTGCTCAAAGGATTGCCAATCCTGGTTGGCGATAAAGACCGGAGCGCCGATCCGCTCGGCGACACGTTCGATTTCGGCCCGCGCCTCGTCGGGCTGCACGCCGATGATGGCGGGAACGCCTCTTTTCAGGATGCCCGCCTTCTCATGGGCGATGGCTGTAAGCGTGTTCCCGAGATATTGCTGATGGTCGTAGTCGATGGTGGTGATGACGGAGAGCTTAGGCTTTGCGATGACATTGGTTGCATCGAGCCTGCCGCCGAGGCCCACTTCAAGAATGAGATAGTCCGCCGGGGTTCGCGCGAAAGCGAGGAACGCCGCCGCCGTAGTGATTTCAAAAAACGTGATGGGAGCGTCGCCGTTGGCAGCTTCGCATTCCTCCAATAGCGCCGACAGCTTCTCCTCGGCAATCGTCTCACCGGCCACATAAATGCGCTCGTGAAACTTCACGAGGTGGGGCGAGGTGTAGCAATGAACCTTGAAGCCCGCCTGTTCGAGAATGGACCTGACATAGGCAACGGTGGAGCCCTTGCCGTTGGTTCCCGCCACATGGATTACCGGCGGCAAACTGCTTTCCGGGTTTCCAAGCCGCGCCAGAATCCGCTCCATGCGCTCAAGGCTGAGATCAATGATCTTGGGATGCAAGGAGAGCAGCCGGCTCAATATGGCATCACTGCGCGCCACGGTGTTATTCAACGCTGATCGGAACCAATGCCCCGCTGTTGGAACCGGGCAGCTCCGCCGACTTCATCAGGATGCGGGCCACCCGGCTGACAGTCTCGCGCATCTGGTGACGGTGGACCACAAGGTCAACCATGCCGTGATCCTGGAGATATTCGGCGCGCTGGAATCCTTCCGGCAGTTTCTCGCGGATCGTCTGCTCAATGACGCGGGTACCGGCAAAACCGATCTGGGCTTTTGGCTCGGCGATATGGAAATCACCGAGCATGGCATAGGAGGCGGTGACCCCGCCGGTTGTCGGATTGGTGAGGACGACAATGTAGGGCAGTTTATGGGCGCGCAGTTCCTGCACCATGACCGTGGTGCGCGGCATCTGCATGAGCGACAGGATGCCTTCCTGCATGCGGGCGCCACCGGAAGCGACAAAGAACACGAATGGGCATTTCTTGGAAACGGCAAAACGCATGGCGGTGATGATGGCTTCTCCGGCAGCGGTGCCGAGCGAGCCCGCAATGAAGCCCATGTCCTGGACGGCAATGACGATGGGAAGCTGGTAAAGCGTGCCGAAGCCCGCATGAATGGCGTCTTCGCTGCTGGCTTTCTGGCGCGCCTCCTTCAAGCGGTCGACATATTTGCGCTCGTCGCGGAATTTCAGGGGGTCAGGCGGCACCGCTGGGAACTCCAGGGTTTCATAGACGCCGTCATCGAACATGGATTTCAGGCGCAGGTCCGGGGCCAGGCGGTGATGGTGATCGGAGCCCGGAAAGACAAACTGGTTGGCTTCCAGGTCACGGTAAAACACCATCTGGCCGGAGTCCGGATCCTTGATCCACATGTTCTCCGGCACGTCGCGCTTGACGCCAAGAATGGAGCGGATTTTCGGCCGGACAAAATTCTTGATCCAGTTCACCTGATCTAGCTCCTCACGCCACGGGCAATATCACTCACCAGCGAGTGTACCGCTTTAACGGTTTTGGGTGAAGGCTTTCCGACCTTGGCCAGACTGTCCTCAATGGCGCTGACGAGGGCGGAGCCCACCACAACGCCATCGGCACTTTTGGCAATGGCGCGGGCCTGTGTTGCGGTTTTCACGCCGAAGCCCACGACAATCGGCAGCTTCGTGTGCTTGCGCAGGCGGTTCACATTCTTCTCGACGCTTTTGAGATCGGGCGCCTTGGTGCCGGTGATGCCGAGCACCGAAACATAATAGACAAAGCCGCTGGTATTCCTGAATACGGCGGGGGCCCGCCTGTCATCGGTGGTGGGCGTCGCAAGGCGGATGAAATTTATGTCGGCCGCGATGGCTGGCAGGCAGAGTTCAACATCTTCCTCGGGCGGAAGATCGACGACGATTAGGCCATCGACACCTGCGGCCTTGGCTTCGCCGAGAAATTTTTCCACGCCGTGGACATAGATGGGATTGTAGTAGCCCATCAGCACGACCGGGGTTTCCTTGTCGCCTGCGCGGAATTCCTTCACGAGCTTCAGGGTTTTCTTCAGCGTTTGTCCTCCGTGGAGGGCACGCAGGCCTGCGGCCTGAATGGCGGGGCCATCGGCCATGGGATCGGTGAAGGGCATGCCGAATTCGATGATATCGGCGCCAGCCTTGGGCAGGCCCTTGATGATCTTCAGCGAAGTTTCATAATCGGGATCGCCAGCGGTCACAAAGGTAACAAGTGCGGCGCGGCCTTTTTGCTTCAGCTCGGCGAAGCGGCGTTCGATGCGGCCCATCACAATTTCACTCCGAGGATATCGGCGACAGTGAAAATATCCTTGTCGCCGCGGCCGCACATGTTCATCACCATCAAATGGTCCTTGGGTTTTGTCGGCGCCACCTTCATCACATGGGCGAGCGCATGGGAAGGTTCAAGGGCAGGAATGATGCCCTCAAGCTTGCAGCAGAGCTGAAAGGCGGCGAGAGCTTCCTTGTCGGTGGCGGCCACATATTGCACGCGCTTCATGTCGTGGAGCCAGGAATGCTCGGGACCGATCCCGGGATAGTCAAGGCCCGCGGAAATGGAATGGCCCTCGGTGATCTGGCCGTCATCATCCATGAGCAGGTAGGTGCGGTTGCCGTGGAGGATGCCTGGCTTGCCGCCGGTGATGGAGGCCGCATGTTTCTTGGTGCGCAGGCCCAGGCCCGCCGCCTCGACGCCAATGATCTCCACATCCTTGTCATCCAGGAAGGGATGGAACAGGCCCATGGCGTTTGAACCGCCGCCGATGGCGGCCACAAGTGAATCGGGCAGACGGCCTTCGCGGGCCAGCATCTGGCGCTTTGTTTCCACGCCGATCACCGATTGGAAATCGCGCACCATTTCCGGATAGGGATGCGGGCCGGCAACGGTGCCGATGCAGTAGAATGTATCTTCCACATTGGCGACCCAGTCACGAAGCGCCTCGTTCAAGGCATCCTTCAAGGTCCGCGAACCGGAAAGTGCCGGGACTACCTCGGCCCCCAGCAGCTTCATGCGAAACACGTTTGGTTTCTGCCGTTCGATATCCACCGAGCCCATGTAGACAATGCATTCCAAACCAAAGCGGGCGCAGGCGGTGGCCGTTGCAACGCCGTGCTGGCCGGCGCCGGTCTCGGCGATGATGCGCTTCTTGCCCATGCGGCGCGCAAGCAGGATCTGGCCCATCACGTTATTGATCTTGTGGGCGCCCGTGTGATTGAGCTCATCGCGCTTGAAATAGATTTTTGCGCCGCCCAGGTGTTCGGTCAGGCGCTCGGCGAAATAGAGCGGGCTGGGCCTGCCCACATAATGCTCAAGAAATGAATCGAGTTCCGCCTGGAAGCTGGGATCGGCCTTGGCGTCCTTGTAGGCCTGCTCAAGCTCAAGGATGAGCGGCATCAATGTTTCGGCCACGAAACGCCCGCCATAGATGCCAAACAAGCCTTTTTCATCGGGCCCGGTGCGGTAGGAATTGACCTGTGCTGTCGTCATAAAAACTCGCTTTCAAAGCCGTTTTAGCGGGCCGCCTTCGCCGCCTCAATGAATTTCCAAATGAGGCTTAAATCCTTTACGCCGGGGGCTGATTCGACGCCCGAGGAGACATCAACCATGGCAGCCCCCGTCACGCGGATGGCTTCCGCGACATTCTCTGGATTAAGCCCGCCTGCCAGCATGTAAGGCCGGGTCGCATCCTTCAGGATCGCCCAGTCAAAGGCCAAACCATTGCCACCGGGCAATACCGCGCCTTCCGGCGGCATTGCATCAAACATGATGAAGGGGCTCGTGACGAAGGCGTTCGCCTTTGCCACATGTTCGGCAGTCCGCACCTTCAGCACCTTGTAGACGCCGATCCCTGTCAGGCGCGCCATCTCCGTGACGCGCTCCGGCGTCTCAGCGCCATGGGCCTGAATGAGATCGGGCCGCACATTTTCGGCGATGGACATGAGCAGCGCATCATCGGCGCTGACCGTGACCGTCACGATGGTTGCCCGCCCACGCGCCCGTTCCGCCAGCTCAGCCGCCTGCCGCAGCGTCACGTTGCGCGGCGACTTGGCGAAGAACATGAGGCCCACGAAATCCGCGCCCGCATCCAGTGCGCCGTCCATGGTTTCCGGCGTGGAAAGCCCGCAAATCTTGACATCAACCATGGCGCAGCTCGTCCAAAATTTTTTGTGCGGCAACGGCGGGATCAACAGCACCGGTGATGGCCCGGCCAATCACAAGAATATGTGCGCCTGCGGCCATGGCCGATTTTGGCGTGGCAATGCGCTTCTGGTCATGGGACGCGCCCTCGGCCGGGCGGATACCGGGCACAACGGTCAAAAACTCTGGGCCTGTTGCGGCACGGATGCCCGCCAGGTCGTGGGAGCTGCAGACAACACCGTCCAGCCCCGCCGCTTTGGCAAGCTTTGCAAGCACGGCGGCATGGGCACCCGTATCCAGTTTGGCATTGAACCCTGCGGCCCAGATGTCGTCATTGGAGAGGCTGGTTAACAGGGTTACGGCAATAAGCTTGGCGCGGCCGCCTACTGCTTTTGCCGCCGCCTGCATCATGGCCATGCCGCCGCTGGCATGAAGATTGATGATGGCCGGGCTTGGCTGCAGCCGCATGAGGGAGCGCATGCCCTCGGCCACCGTATTGGGAATGTCATGGAGTTTAAGATCGAGGAAAATCGGCAGGCCTTCGGCCGCTACGGCCTCATAGCCTCTATTGCCATGGGCATAGAAGAACTCCATGCCGATTTTCATATAGCCGACATGGGGCTTGAGTTGCCGCGCAAGGGCCCGCGCCCGGTCAATATCAGGCGTATCGAGGGCCACGCAGATGGGATTCGTTTCGCTCATGGGGCTCTCGTTAGCCGCAAATAGTCAGGAGCGCAAATAGACCATGATTGCCGCCGCCAGGTCCTCCAGGGCGGTGCCGCAGGACTTGAACAGGGTGATTTCCTCAGGGGTTTTCCGCCCCTTAACGGCGCCCCGGCAGAGGTCAAAAAGATCGCCCTGGACATGGGCAAAATCAAACTTTCCCTCGTCGCGGGCCTGCAGCAGGTCACCGGCTTCGGACAGGGCGCCTTCTCTGGTGTCCACAAAAACCCGGGCGCGGGCCACCACATCGCCATCGGTTTCCCGCATGGTGGGCTTGAAGGCCCCCGCAAGGTCCACATGGGCGCCGGGTTTGAGCCATTCGCCCTTGACGATAGGCTTTGTGGACGTCGTCACGCAGGACACGATATCGGCCTGGCGCACCGCCGCTTCCAGATCACTGACAGCCGTTGCCTCAAAGCCTTCAGATTTCAATTCACCCGAAAGGGCCGCCGCCTTTTCCGGTGATCGATTGTAAACAAAAACCTTCTTGATCGGCCGCACTGCTGCATGGGCCCTGACAAAATGGCTCCCCAATGCGCCCGCACCCACCAGCACAAGGGTTGAAGCCTCGGGCCGCGCCAGATAGTCGGCAGCCAAGGCGGAAGCGGCGGCAGTCCGCCTGCGGGTCAGTTCCGTGCCGTCCATGATGGCCACGGTTTCGCCCGTGTCATTTTTGATGAGAAGATAGCTCGCTTGAACGGTAGGCAGGTTCTTCGCGGCATTGTCGGTCTTGACGACAACAGTTTTCAAACCGGTCCACTCCCTGGACCAGGCCGGCATCAACAGCAGGGTCGAAACCGGGGATATTTCGTGATGATGGCGGACGGGCGTTGCAATGTCCGCCCTGAAGCCTTCGCGCAGGGCTTCGACGATCGCGCCATAGGTTGCGATTTTTGCCAGGGCTTCAGCCGCTATGACTTTCATAGGAAGCTGTGGTCCACGGGCGGAGCTTCACGCCGCAGTTCGCTTGCCTCCGATTGGGTGCGCGCCAGTTCCCGGCGCGTATCCTTGGCGGCGCGCCTCCACTTGCCCTGGGCAACCCAGCAGGCAATCCAACCAGCGATCAGGCCAAAAAAAACGCCGCAGAAGAACAGCGCCCAGAGGGGCATGTCCATAGCGGCAAAGGGCGCATCGCGCGAGAAGGGGTCAAATGACACGGTAATCCACTGCCGATTGGCAATGGCGAAAGACACGACAATAATGGCTATGGGCAGGCCTATGGTCCAGCGCAAAATCCGCTGCAGCATCATTCCGTCTTGCCGTTCAACCGCGCCCGCAATTCCTTGCCGGTCTTGAAAAAGGGCACGCGCTTGGGCGTCACTTCGACAGCCCCGCCGGTGCGCGGATTGCGGCCGGTGCGGGCACTTCTCTGCTTGACCGAAAAAGCGCCGAAGCCGCGCAACTCGACGCGCTCGCCATCCTTCATGGCGCGGATGATTTCATCGAGGATCTTGTTCACAATGCGCTCAACGTCGCGGTGATAAAGATGGGTGTTGCCATCGGCGATCTTTTGCACGAGTTCGGATTTAATCATGATTCTGGCCCGCCTCCTCAGGAAGTCAAAGCTGAGGGTGCCAAAGCACGAGCAAACCGTCAAGCCTCGCGCTTTCGACCTGCCTCCGCAGGCCTTCAAAGCCCAGGGACTTGAGTACGGTATTGGCCACGGAAAAGCCCAGGCCGGTGGCACCGGCATTCTGCGTGCTGCGCCAATCGATCGTCTCGATGTCCTTCGGAAGCTTCTTCTGGGTTTGCAGCCAGT
Organism: uncultured Hyphomicrobiales bacterium; assembly: GCA_902826365.1. GTDB lineage: Bacteria > Pseudomonadota > Alphaproteobacteria > Rhizobiales > Aestuariivirgaceae > Aestuariivirga. The sequence goes on from CADEEO010000013.1 coordinate 26,370, forward strand.
CCAGCGCCACCTCTTCGCCGCCCAGGGCATCGATGAGTTTTTCGGTCACCGCCTGGCGGCCCGTATAGACGCGGCCATCTGCCAGGATCTTCACCCGTTCGGCGGAAAGTTTGCGGCGCTCGACCACCAAGCCGGTAAACCAGGCAAAGGACTCCTGGACCATCTCGTTGGAAACTTGGCGCACCCGGTCCGACATGGGCTTGTAGGGCGTGGGCTCGGCTTTCAGTTCACCAGATTTTATTTCCTCCATCTTGATGCCCAGCGTATCGAGCAGTTTGGAAATTTCCGGGAATGAGAAGATCACGCCGATGGAGCCGGTGATGGTGTTGCCGCGCGCCACGATGTAGTCGGCGGCAATGGCGGTGATGTAGCCGCCCGAGGCAGCCACGGTATCCATCACGGCGACAACCGGCTTATCCTTGGAAATCCTCCGGATCTTTTCATAGATCGCCTCGGAGCCCGCGGTAGTGCCGCCGGGGCTGTCGATGCGGATGATCACGCCCTTGACACGCGTTGATTTCGCCAGGTCATCAAGAAGCTTGAGAGTTGCCTCGTCTCCGGTGATCAGGCCATCGATGTGGATACGGGCAATGTGGTCAAAATGCTTTTTGAAATCGCCGCCGCTCCAGAAGAGCGCGCCCAAGGCCAGAAGCACTGCAAGGATGGCCAGAATGCGCCATCGGAACAGGCGCCGTTTCAACTGCCTGCGGTCAACGATCACTTCAGCCTGGCTTATTGACATACGCATCCTCCACGGTCTGACAGTGTGTATATAGAAAAACTCCGTCCGCATGAACCCATCCGGACGGAGATAATTGCCGCGCGTTTAAGGATTATTCCTTGCCTTCGGCGTCTTTCTTCTTGAGGGCCGCCACAAGGATATCGCCAAGGGACGCGCCTGAATCAGACGAACCATACTGGGCAACGGCTTCCTTCTCGTCGGAAATTTCAAGGGCCTTGATCGAGACGTTCATCTTGCGCGCCTTGGCATCATAGACGGTGACCTTGGCGTCAAATTTTTCGCCAACCGCGAAGCGTTCGGTGCGCTGCTCGGAACGGTCACGGGCCAGATCGCCGCGCTTGATGTAGGCGGTCATGTCGGAGCCTGCGACCTTCACTTCAAGGCCTGCGTCTTCAACCTTGACCACTTCGCAGGTCACGGTGTCGCCCTTCTTGATGCCGCCGCCGCCAGAGCCTGGAGCCGACTTTGGCTGGTCGCCGGAAAGCTGCTTGATGCCGAGCGAAATGCGTTCCTTCTCGCGGTCCACGTCGAGAACGATGGCTTTGACCATGTCGCCCTTCTTGTAGTCCTTGATGGCTTCTTCGCCGGGACGCTTCCAGTCGAGATCGGAAAGATGCACCATGCCATCGACATCGCCGTCGAGGCCGATGAACAGGCCGAACTCGGTGATGTTCTTGATCTCGCCTTCAACATGGGTGCCGTTGGGATACTTCGAAGAGAAGGTTTCCCATGGATTGTCCTGGACCTGCTTGAGGCCCAGCGAAATGCGGCGCTTGGCGGAGTCGATTTCGAGCACCTGCACCTCAACTTCTTCCGAGGTTGAAAGGATCTTGCCGGGATGCACGTTCTTCTTGGTCCAGCTCATTTCCGAGACGTGAACCAAGCCCTCAATGCCATCCTCAAGCTCAATGAATGCGCCGTAGTCGGTGATGTTGGTGACCTTGCCGCGAACCCTGGAACCGATCGGATACTTGCCGGACACGAGATCCCATGGATCCTTGTCGAGCTGCTTCATGCCGAGCGAAATGCGCTGGGTTTCCGGATTGATGCGGACGATCTGCACCTTCAGGGTCTGGCCAACGGTCAATACATCGGAGGGATGGTTCACCCGCTTCCAGGCAATGTCGGTAACGTGGAGCAGGCCGTCGATGCCGCCCAGGTCAACAAAAGCGCCGTAATCGGTGATGTTCTTGACCACGCCGTCAACAACCTGGCCTTCGGCGAGATTCTGCACAAGTTCGGAGCGCTGTTCGGCGCGGGTTTCTTCCATGATGGCGCGGCGCGAGACAACAATGTTGCCGCGGCGGCGGTCCATCTTGAGAATCTGGAAAGGCTGGGCCACATGCATGAGCGGGCCCACATCGCGAATCGGGCGGATGTCGACCTGGCTGCCGGGCAGGAATGCCACGGCGCCGCCGAGATCAACGGTGAAACCGCCCTTCACGCGGCCGAAGATCACGCCATCGACGCGCTCATTCTTGGTGCTCATTTCCTCGAGGCGGGTCCAGGCCTCTTCGCGGCGCGCCTTGTCGCGCGAGAGAACCGCTTCGCCGAGGGCATTCTCGATGCGCTCGAGATAAACTTCGACCGTATCACCGGCCTTGATGGCCACGTCCTTGCCGGGCTGGGAGAATTCCTTCAGCGCCACGCGGCCTTCGGTTTTCAAGCCAACATCGATGATCACAAAATCATTTTCAACGGCCGTGACGCGGCCCTTTACAACCACGCCTTCGGTGGCCGGGTTATCAAGATAGCTCTCGGTGAGGAGGGCTTCAAAGTCTTCGCGGGTGGGGTTCATGGAAGCGACAGATTTCGCCATGTGTCAGGCAGTCCTAAGGGTTATGTGGCCCATCCCCAAGGGATGCTCCACGTCAAGCCGTTCCAGCGCCAACACTAAGCTCGGAGGCTTTGCCAGGTGTGCCTTAACTGAAACAATTAAGGGCGCGCACTGTCAAAACAGTTTAGCGCCCCGATTATGTCCGCCCGCATGAGAGCAGGCGACCTCCAACGGGGCTGGCTATAGCTCAATCCCTGGACGAGGGCAACCGCTGGATTCAGCCTCGACTTGGACCCCTTCTTCGCCTAGATAAAGGCCATGAAAATCATCGATGAAAGCCATCCTTTCTACAAGCCCCTGTGGCGGCGGCTGGCCCTGTTAGGGGTGCTCGCAGGCTGGACCGCTTTTGAGGTCTTTTTTACCCAGCAGCCCCTCTGGATGCTGGTGGCAGGGGCGCTTTTTGCCTATGCGGCCTGGATCTTGCTGATTTCCTGGAAGGACAGTTCAGCGGGCTGAGCTTGCGGCCCTGACCGCCGCTGAAATTGCCTCTTCTGCCGTCATTTCCGAGGTATTAATGACCACCGCATCCTTGGCTGGCACAAGGGGCGCAACAGTGCGGTTCTTGTCGCGCTCGTCGCGCTGCCTGATGTCCTGCAAAACCGCCTCAAAGGTGACATCCGCCCCGCTTTCCTGCAATTCAGCCAGGCGGCGCGAGGCGCGCACCTCCGGCGAAGCGGTGATAAACAGCTTCACATGGGCGTTTGGGCAGACCACGGTGCCAATGTCGCGGCCGTCAAGCACGGCGCCCGGTTTTTGCTCAGCAAAGCTTCGCTGAAAGTCGAGGAGTGCGGCGCGCACTTCCGGAATGCTGGCTACGATGGAGGCCGCGGCCCCTACCGCTTCGGTGCGCAATTCATAATCGAGCCAGGCATAGGCATGGAGGTTCTGGGCAATGGCGGTTGCCACCTTGGCGTCATGAATGTCGCCGTCGGATTTCAAAAGCTCCAGGCCAACCCGGCGGTAGAGGGTTCCGGTATCAAGGTGGTGGTAGCCGAAATGCTGGGCGAGCGCCCGGGCGATGGTGCCCTTGCCGGCGGCGGCCGGGCCATCAACGGCGATAATCATTTCGCCGGAAGGGCGGCAATCCGGGCGCCCAGGCCATTCATCAGGCCAACGAAATCGGGAAAGCTCGTGGCAATGAAACTGCCGTCATCAATGCCCACATGAATGCGCGAGGCCAGCCCCATGACGAGAAAGGCCATGGCGATGCGGTGATCCATGTGGGTTATGACCTTGCCGCCGCCGGGCGCCCCGCCGCCGGTGACCTCCAGCCAGTCCGGCCCCGAATGGGTTACCACGCCATTGACCTGCAAGCCCGCCTCGACCGCCGCAAGCCTGTCGCTTTCCTTCACCCGCAATTCTTCCAAGCCTTCCATGCGTGTGGTGCCCTCGGCAAAGGCGGCGGCGACCGAGAGGATGGGATATTCGTCGATCATCGAAGGGGCGCGGGCGGCGGGCACGCGGACGCCATGCAGCTTCGAATGCTTGACATGGAGATCGCCCACTTCCTCGCCGCCGGCAACCCTCCGGTTTTCAATGTCGATATGGCCGCCCATTTCGAGGAGAGTAGTGATCAGCCCGGTGCGGGTGGGATTGAGCATGATGCTCTCGATGATGACATCCGAGCCCTCGCTCAGCAGGGCCGCGACCAAAGGAAACGCCGCCGATGACGGATCGCCCGGAATATCGATTTCCTGGGCCGTCAATTCATGCTGGCCTTCGACGGAAATATGGCGGGCTCCGTCCATGTCCATGATCGAAAGTTTTGCGCCAAAGGCCTTCAGCATGCGCTCCGTATGATCGCGCGTTGCCACGGGCTCAATGACGGTGGTGCGGCCAGGCGCATTGAGGCCCGCCAGCAGCACCGCCGATTTCACCTGGGCCGAGGCCACGGGCAAGGCGTAGGTGATGGGCACCGCATGTTTTGCGCCATAGATGGTGAGCGGCAGCCTGCCTCCTTCGGCGGCCTCGAAACGCACGCCCATGTCCTGCAAAGGCTTGGTCACGCGGCCCATGGGGCGCCGGGAAAGCGAGGCATCGCCAATGCAGTGGGCAATGATGGGCGTTGTCGCCATGAGCCCCATGGCGAGGCGCACGCCGGTGCCGGAATTGCCGAAATCAAGGGGCTGGTCGGGCGATTGCAGGCCGGCCACGCCCACGCCCTGGACATGCCAGACGCCCGCGTCATCGCGCGAAGTCCCGGCGCCCAAGGCGGCCATGGCCTTGGCCGTGTTCACCACATCCTCGGCTTCCAGAAGGCCCTTGATGCGCGTTTCGCCGATGGCGATGGCGCCAAGCATGAGGGCCCGGTGGGACATGGATTTATCGCCGGGAACCTTGATCCGGCCTTTCAAACCGGTGGCTTTGCGCGATATCAGGGACTGGATTGGGGGCGGCATGCGGGTCATTTCGCCGAATTCGATACACGGGTTGAAATGGGCTGTCACCCCCTTGGCCTCCCGGGCTTTGACATTCGGCAAAACCCGTGGCATGGGAGCCTCAATTCACCGTCTTATTCCGATCTCGAAAGGATCAACCGTGGTCAAAGCTGAACTCGGAACCAAGCGGACATGCCCTTCATGCGCGTCCCGGTTCTATGACTTGTTAAAGAATCCCATCATCTGCCCGAAGTGCGGCGTCAGCTTCATTGCAGCGCCAATCCTGCCCTCCAAGGGCGATTATCCGGGTGCGGCGCCTGCGCCTGTTGCGAAGGTCCGAGAGAAGGAAGAGGTCGAGGAAGGCGAGAACGCCGATGTCGAGCTCATCAGCCTTGAGGATGTCGAGGAGGACGGCAAGGACGATGACGAAACCGCCGGGATCGAAGACGTCGATCTGGGCGAGGATGCCGAGCCCGCCGATGCGGAAGAGGATGATACGTTCCTCGTCGTCGAAGAGGAAGAGGGCGACAATGTTTCCGGCCTCCTGGACAGCGGCCCCTCGGGCGGCAAGGAAGGCGAAGAGGAAGTCTAGAAGTTTTGCTTGATTGTTGCGGGGCGCGGAACTAGGTTCCGCCCGCTTCCCGGACCAGAATTTGCCGGTCCATTTTGAAGACCTGTGGGGTCATAGCTCAGTTGGGAGAGCGCTTGCATGGCATGCAAGAGGTCGTCGGTTCGATTCCGTCTGGCTCCACCACTTTTTTATGCAGGCTTCGCCGGGCGCAGCCTTCATTCTCCTGAAGAAGAACATTCACGAGCCCGCATCTGGACAGTTGGCGCGGAAGCTTGCTTTGGTTCGAGACAATAAACTTGAGGGGGAGCAAGCGATGAGCAGCACAACAACAGCGGATTTCAGCCTGGCGGGGCGCGTGGCTCTTGTTACCGGAGCATCACGCGGCATCGGGCGGGCCTGTGCGCTGGCTTGCGCCGGAGCGGGCGCCGATGTCATCGCGGGCGTGCGAAACCTGGATGACGGCGCAAAACTCGTGGATGAAATCAAGGCCCTGGGCCGCCGCGCTTTGGCGGTGCGGATGGACCTAGCGGACCTCCCGGAGGTTCGTGCCGGAATTGCCGTGGCGCACAAGCATTTCGGCCGCATCGATGTGCTGATCAACAATGTCGGGCTGGGACCTGAGAACCTTGCCGAGAACGTGCGCGAGGAGGATTTCGACCTGACGGTCAACATCAACCTGAAGGGCACCTTCTTCACCACGCAGGCGGTGGCGAAACTGATGATGGCGCAGAAATCCGGCCGCATCATCAACATCTCCTCCCAGGCTGGAAGCGTCGTGCTGAAGGGCGAGGCCATCTATTGCATGTCAAAGGCGGCGATCAATCATCTGACGCGTTGCCTCGCCTTTGAATGGGCGCCTTACGGAATCACGGTCAACAGCGTCTCGCCCACCTTCATATCAACCGATGGCACCGCGCCGTCGCTCGCCGATCCGCAGTTCCGTCACCAGGTGCTTGCGCATATTCCGCTGGGGCGCATTGGGGACCCGATCGATGTTGCGGGCACGGCGGTCTTCCTCGCCTCCCCCGCGGCCTCGCTCATTACCGGGACCAATATCCTTGTCGATGGCGGCTGGTCGGTGGCTTAGCTCCGCAATACGCGATCCAAAGGGGCCGAGAGGGTCCATTTTATTCCGTCTGGCTCGGCTGCGATTTCTGCCGCGCCTTCGACAGCGGCCGGCATTAATTTTTCCAGCACCAGTTTGCCAAATCCTGACTTGGGCCTGGATTTTGGCGCGGGGCTGCCGCGTTCCTTCCAAACTATTTCGAACATGGCGGGCATACCTTCTGAAATTGCCCACGCCACGTCAACCCGCCCTGCTTCAACGGAGAAGGCGCCGTGTTTCAAGGCGTTGGTTGAGAGTTCATGAAACGCCATGGCGAGGTACTGGGCCGCATTTGCCGAAACGGCCATGGCGGGGCCGTTCATTTCAATGCGGCTGGAATCGCCAAAAATTTCCAGCTGCGACAGAAGCAAAGTCTTGAGGTCGATTTCCTGGCCTCCGCCGCGCAGCAAGAGGTCGTTTGACCGTGCCAGCCCCAACATGCGGGCCTGGAATGCTTCGTTGAAATTATTGGCCGTCCCGGCCTGCCGGTAGGTGTCCTTGGCAATCTTGATGATAACCGCATATTGGTTCTTGATCCGGTGTGCCAGCTCATTGAGCACCAGCTCAACCCGCTCCTCGGCATTTTTCCGCTGGGTGATGTCCTGCGTTATGCCGATAAAAAACCGTTCATTTGTGGGATCCGTGGCCCGGTGGTTCTCCAGCCAGAGCATTCTTCCATCTGGGCGCAGCAGGCGATATTCATCCCTTTCCGCAGGCCGCAGGCCCTGGTCCATCAGGCGGCGCGCCTCGCGCATCTTTTCCCGGTCTTCCGGATGAACCAGGTCAAAGAAGCGTTCGGCCGGCGGAGCCTGATCGGTGTATTCCAGGCCAATGAGATCATAGAAATTCTTGTTCCAATACAGGGGCCGGTCCGGATGGATTTCCCACAACGCGGCCTTGGCAGCCTTGAGCGCAAGGTCGAGCCTTCTGCGCTCATGCTGGTAGCGGTCCACGGCCTTGCCGAGAAGATCCACGACAAAAATAATCAAGCCGCCAACCAGGAGGAAGATGATTATATTGGTCGATTGCCATGTCGCTGTCTGGATGGGCAAGGGCTTTCCCAGAAAATGGGCGCCGACGAGGCCACACGCCAAAAGCGTGGGTATCCCCCACTTGGCGCCACCCACCCAGGCGCTCACCAATACGGCCGGAAACAAGATTGTCAGGGTTGGGAATGCGGGAAGAAGCAGCTTGATGCAGATGGCAGCGACCACTAGGCCAGCGCTGACGAGACCTCCAATGACCGGATTGCGCCGAAAGGCCGGAAGTCTTCCTTCGAACCACATGCGGTTTATGGGGATAGGCATCAAGTCAGCTCCCTGGGGAAGGAATATACCCGCGCGTCTCCAATAATCCATTGGAATTTCTCTTGAATCACGCTTCAGTCAGATTGCGCACAGATCGCGAACTGCCCCGGCACTTAAAAATTATGAATAAAAGCCTTGACATGTACATTCCTATATACTAGGAATTATCTGTCCATCCCGGAAGGGGTCTCGGTCGCGACGGTGATCATAGATGGGGTGGATGCGGCGCCTG
>CADEEO010000014.1:0-7155 GCA_902826365.1 uncultured Hyphomicrobiales bacterium
GCCAAACAGAATGGCCTTTAATGCAGGTCGCAGTTTCATGAGCCTTAGCTCATCCCCTTCAGGCCAATCGTGATCTCGCAAGCCGAGAGGTTAGTTAGACTTTTTCCTTCGCGCTAGACCTTGTTTCACCATCGAGGCTGCAGATGACGCTTGACCTGAGCGTTCCTAATATGTTCAGCCCTCGGGGAAAAGCCGGATTTTAGCTGACTATTTTCAGGTTACGGGTCAGTCGAACTGCCGGACTGCTTGCTTCCGTGTTAATGCGCTTGAGATCGATTCCGTCGACAAACTCGGCAACAAACTCCGTGGCGGGATGATTGACAATTTGGGCGGGGGTTCCGACCTGCTCGATCTTTCCCTTGTTCAGGATGGCAACACGGTCGGCCAGTTCAAACGCCTCTTCCTGATCGTGGGTGACGAACAGGGTGGTGTGGCCGGTGCGCTGATGCAGTTCACGCAGCCAGCGGCGCAGGTCTTTGCGCACCTTGGCGTCAAGCGCGCCGAAGGGTTCATCAAGCAATAAAACGCGGGGTTCAATGGCAAGGGCGCGGGCCAGGGCCACGCGCTGGCGCTGGCCGCCGGAGAGCTGGGCGGGAAAGCGCGCCTCAAGGCCATCGAGCTGCACGAGGTTGAGCAGGTCCAATACGCGGGCGTGGATTGTTGCCTTTGTGGGGCGCGAGGCACGGGGCCTTGCCCGCAAGCCGAAGGCAATATTGTCCATGACGCTCATGTGCTTGAACAGGGCATATTGCTGGAAGACGAAACCGATGCGGCGTTCGCGCAAGGTCAATTGATTGGCGTTTATATCGTCGAAGAAAACCTCTCCTGCGTCAATCTCTTCAAGGCCCGCAATGGCGCGGAGCAGCGTGGTTTTGCCGGAACCCGACGGGCCAAGCAGGGCCAGCAATTCGCCGCCATCAACATTGAGCGACACACCGCGCAGGGCCGGAAAGCGGCCGAAGTTTTTTTCGATGTGTTTTACGCTGACGGTTACGGACATGGATTTGCTCCTGCGGATCTAATGTTGCTGGGCCGCAGCCAATGAATCGGCGTAATGCCATTCAAGGGCGGATTTAAGGATAAGGGTTAAAAGGGCGAGCCCGGCAAGCAATGTCGCTACGGCAAAGGCCGCCGCGAAGTTGAATTCATTGTAGAGAATTTCAATGTGCAGCGGCATGGTATTGGTGAGGCCGCGGATATGTCCGGAAACAACGGACACGGCGCCGAATTCGCCCATGGCGCGGGCATTGCAAAGCAAGACGCCATAGAGCAGGGCCCATTTGATATTGGGCAGTGTCACGTTGAAGAACGTGTACCAACCGGAGGCGCCGAGGGTGAGGGACGCTTCCTCCTCGCTTGTGCCTTGAGACTGCATCAGGGGAATCAATTCCCGGGCGACGAAGGGGAAAGTCACGAATATGGTGGCCAAGATAATGCCCGGCACGGCGAAGATGATTTCAAGATGATTGGCCTTGAGCCATGGCCCAAGCCAGCTCTGCGCACCGAAGAGCAGGACATAGACGAGACCTGAAATGACGGGCGAAACGGAGAAAGGCAGATCGATCAAGGTGAGCAGCAGGTTCTTGCCGCGGAAATTAAACTTGGCGATGGCCCATGCAGCAGCGACGCCGACGACCGCATTGAAGGGCACGGCGATGGCCGCCACCAAAAGCGTGAGCTTTATCGCAGCGACGGCATCGGGATCGGCAAGGGCTTCCAGAAACTCTGCAGGGCCGTGGCGGAAGCCTTCGACAATGACCACGATGAGCGGCAGGAACAAGAAGCCAAGAAGGAAAATTGCAGCAAGGCTGATAAGGGCGATGCGCGCCACCCTTCCCTCGCTTGCGACATCGCGCTTGCGGAACACCTCGGAGATTTCAATATCAGACATCACCAAGCCTCCGGCGGCTCCAGGCCTGGAATAAGTTGATGACCATCAGAAGTGCAAAGGAGATCACCAGCATCAGCAAGGCGATGACGGTTGCCCCCTGATAGTCGAATTCTTCGAGCTTGATGACGATGAGGAGCGGGGCAATTTCAGATACCATCGGAATATTGCCGGCAATGAAGATGACTGAGCCGTATTCGCCAATGCCGCGGGCGAAGGCGAGCGTGGCGCCGGTCAGGAGCGCCGGGTAGATTTGCGGCAATACAACCTTGAACACTGTGCGCAAGCGGCTGGCGCCAAGCAAGGCGGAGACTTCTTCAATTTCCCGCTCAACTTCTTCGAGAACGGGCTGCACGGTGCGCACGACAAAGGGCAGGCCGATGAAGACGAGGGCGAGAACCACACCTACTGGCGTAAAAGCGATCTTGAAGCCGAGTTTATCCGCAATAGAGCCAATCCAGCCATTTGGCGCGTAAACGGCGGCCATGGCGATGCCCGCCACGGCGGTTGGCAGGGCAAAGGGCAGATCGACGGCAGCATCAATGAAGCGGCGGCCGGGGAAACGGTAGCGCACCAGAACCCAGCTCAGCAGCAAGCCGAAGACTGTGTTGATGGCGGCGGCGATGAAGGCTGCACCAAAGGACAGGCGAAGAGCCGCGAGGGTGCGGGGATCCGAGGCGATGGCCCAGAACCCAATGGGGCCAATGCTGGCGGCGCGCAGCACAAGGGCCGAAAGCGGAATCAAAACGATCAGGCTCAGGGCCGCAACGGTGAAGCCAAGCGCCAACCCGAAACCGGGAATGACGCTTGGTTCACGCAGGCGCGGGAGGAGGAGCGCCATATCTGCTTAGTTGCTGGGCTTGTAGATCTGGTCGAAGATTCCGCCATCGGCGAAATGAGTGGCTTGCGCCTTGGACCAGCCGCCGAATTCATCGTCAATGTTGACCAAGTCAAGCTTGGGGAACCGGGCAAGATCAGCCGGATCCGCCGAGGCTGGATCCGATGGCCGGAAAAAATGCTTGGCGGCAAGCTTCTGGCCTTCTGGCGAATAGAGGAATTGCAGATAGGCTTCGGCAACCTTGGTGTTGCCCTTGGCCTTGGCGTTTTCATCGACCAATGTCACGGGCGGCTCGGCCTTGATTGAAAGCGAGGGGACCACGATGTCGAATTTATCGGCATCGAATTCATTGAGTGCGAGGAAGGCTTCGTTTTCCCAGGCGAGCAGCACATCGCCAATTTCGCGCTGGGCGAAGGTTGTGGTCGAGCCGCGCGCACCCGTATCGAGGACGGGAACATTGCGGAAGAGATTGGCCACATATTCCTTTGCCTTGGCTTCATCGCCGCCAGCGGCCTTCTTGGCCCAAGCCCAGCCAGCAAGATAGTTCCAGCGGGCGCCGCCGGAGGTTTTGGGATTTGGGGTGATGACGGCAACGCCATCCTTCACCAGGTCACCCCAGTCCTTGATGGCTTTGGGATTACCCTTGCGAACAAGAAAAACAATTGTCGAAGTATAGGGTGAGCTGTTGTGGGGCAGGCGCTTGGCCCAGTCCGCTGGAATTTTCTTGGAATTTTTGACGATGGCATCAATGTCGCCGGCGAGGGCGAGGGTGACCACATCGGCATCGAGGCCATCAATCACGGCGCGGGCCTGCTTGCCGGAGCCGCCATGGGACTGGTTGATGGTGACAGTTTCGCCGGTCTTGGCTTTCCAGTCGGCGGCGAAGACCTGGTTGAATTCCTTGTAGAACTCGCGGGTTGGGTCATAGGACACGTTCAGCAGGGTGGCATCGGCAAAGGCCGGCGGGGTGGCTGAAATGACGGCCGCGAGAGCCAGGGTTGCAATACCGAGGGTGAAGCTGCGGCGGATGATCTTGAGCGACATGGGCATCTCCTTTGGTTCAACTCAATGACCTAATACTATATGGAATTAGTATAGAATCAAGAGGTTTGTTCGTTAAAAAGAACAAATCGTATTTTATTCAGGGAATCAACGGCTTAGGCGGTTGTTGGTTCCAATAAACCACTGCCTGACGGCAATTCTGTGGCATCGGACTGGCGCATGATCTGGGCCAGCGAGGTGTTTTCCAGGGCGGCAAGATAGACCGAATAGGCCTGGGAGAAGGCGATGCGGAGCTCGCAATGGGTCTCGTCCTTGCAGTCGGCGCAACGGCGGTAGGCGGTGCGGGAAAGGCAGGAAAGCGGGGCTATTGGGCCATCCACGGCGCGCAGCATGGGGCCGATATAAATCAGGTCGGCGGGTTTCAGGAGCTCATAGCCGCCATCGCGCCCCCGGCGGCTGGAAATATAGCCGGCGGCCTTCAGCATCAGCAGGATCTGCTCGAGGAATTTCCTGGGCAGTTTTTCCTGCTCGCAGAGCTCACGGATCTGCAAGCCAACGCCGGGCTTGGCGCGGGCGAGGGCCACGACAGCCTTGAAAGCGTAGCGGGCGCGCTGTGAAATCATGTCTATAGAAATAGTCGTAATAGGGGGTGGTTTTCAAGGTTTTTCAAGACCAGGAAGACTGGGAAGATTTTTTGCGAGGCCAGCTTAACGTTGGACGTAAACAACAGTGCCAATCCTGACCTGCTTGAACAAGGCAAGAATGTCGGAATTGTACATGCGAAAACATCCATAGGAGGCGCTTGTGCCGATCGTCCCCGGCCTGTTGGTTCCGTGAATGCCATAGGTGCCATTACCGAGGACCAGGACTGCGACGCCCAATGGATTGTTAGGCCCGGCTTTTACCAGGGCAGGAAGCCTGGGATTTTCTTTTCGGATGTGTGGCGGCGGGGCCCATGCGGGATTGCGGACTTTTCGGGAGATTCGTGTCTTGCCCGTCCATTTGCGCCCCTCCCGGCCCACAGCGATGGGGTAGATAACAATATCATTCTTGCCCCTGACGTAGAGGAGCTGCCGCTTCCCTGTCTTAATGATAATGCTGCCCGCAGCATAATCGCTGGGCATAGGATTTTGGGATGTTCCCGCCGCAGAAGGCAGTGTCGCCATTGCCAAAAGAAGAAAAAAGAAAACAGCCCGTTTTATCATTTGAATGCACATGATTGTATCGTCCTAGTGAGCAATCGTCACTCGACGACAGCGTTCTCCATCGTTCAGAAAAACAGCAATAATGGACTAGCGATTTAGACGCCACGTGGAATTCCACGCGGCGTCCCGTTTTGGAGCTTTATGTCTCTGATCAACCGCTGACAGAGACTACATTAACCGGCTTAATCCGACAGCGTTTGGAATTGCGAAGCCATGCGCAATCGGGATCCCGCTGAGGAGGGGTTTTCGGAGGTTCAGGCGGCTTGGGAGGTTTGGGCGGTTTGCAAGGCTTTGGCGGTTTGGGGGGTTTGCAAGGCTTTGGCGGGTGCTTAGTTTTTCGATTCTTCTTGGACTGATTCTTTTTGTCATCCTTGGACCAGCTCTTTTTATCCTCTTTAGACCAACTCTTTTTATCTTCCTTGGACCAACTTTTTTTATTACTTTTTGCTCCATTTTTGGAACTGCGATTTGATTTACTGTTGGAACTGCGACTTGATTTGCTGTTGGAACTGCGACTTGAATTGTTGCCTGAACTACGTTTGCCAGCTTCAGCTTCGCTGGTTGTTAGCACGCTTGGCGCCACAAACGCGGCAATACCAAAAAGTGCAATTCTACGTAAGGCTTGGCGCCTTGTTGTCTGAGCGCCGTTATCAACATCACTCATTTGGATGCCTCCAATTGAGTGGTACTCACCGCTACACCACCTGGTTACTTACAAACTTCGGTCAACCGCCCATTTCGCTGCCTTTTTTCGGCAGGATTGCCATCCGGCGCTTAACCTATTCTTAACCCTATCATTTGAGTCAAAATCGAGCAATGCAATTTGAACACAAAATTAACTACGGCAACTGAATTTAGATGCGTGGTTAATCGCCATTTTCAGGAATAATTTTGTTACTGGGAGCAAGGCCTTGGAGCCGAAACAGGAGAGCCCGCTATCTCACTGAGATAACGGGCTCTTTTGGTTGCGGGAGCCAGATTTGAACTGACGACCTTCAGGTTATGAGCCTGACGAGCTACCGGGCTGCTCCATCCCGCGTCACTGACGCTGGCGGTGTGTAGCAACCCGTTGGGCCTTTGGGAACCCCTTGGACGGGTTTATTTGCGATTCCATGACAAATCGTAAAATTTGACGCAAGGTGGGTGCGAGTCTGATCGTGTTGGGGTGGCATTCCCAGGGTTTAAGGACAAGGCATGGAAAATAAAGTCGCTCTGATCACCGGCGCTTCGGGCGGCATTGGTGAAGCCTTCGGGCATGTACTGGCTGCTGACGGCCATGATCTGGTCCTGGTTGCGCGAAGGGACCAGGAGCTGCACCGGGTCAAAGGGGTGATCACGGCCAAGCACCCGGTTGCTGTCCATGTGATTGCACTTGATCTCAATGAGGCGGGTGCGGTTGAAGCGCTGGTGGCGGAGATGGCCGGCCGCAACCTGGTTCCAGCCGTTGTCATCAACAATGCGGGCTTTGGCCTTGCCGGCCCTTCGGTGGAACTTTCGCGGGATGAGCAGCTGCAAATGGTTGATCTGAATGTGCGGGTGTTGACCGACCTTACCCTGCGTTTTCTTCCCGCCATGGTGGCCAGAAAATCTGGCGGGGTTATCAATGTGGCATCCATTGCGGGATTCATGCCCGGACCCATGATGGCAGTTTATTTTGCCACCAAGAACTATGTGCTGAGCTTCAACGATGCCCTGAGTTCGGAACTGAGGGGCACGGGGGTTACAATGACCGCGCTTTGCCCAGGAACTGTGAAAACAGCCTTTCAGGCACGCGCCGGGCAGACTGAGCGAGGCTCAATGCTGTCTGCCTTTGATGTGGCGAGCCAGGGATGGGCGGGATTCAAGGCCAAGCGCCGCGTGGTTGTTCCCGGATTCCTTAACCAAGTAATGGCTTATGGACTGCGCCTCACGCCACGGCGCATATCACTGCCGTTCATAAAGCAGGTCATGGGCAGACGCCGGGCAACGTGAATGGAAGTTTCAGAAGATAACAAGATCCTGATCGTGGTGCACCAGGAGACGTCAACGCCGGGGCGCATTGGCATGATGCTCAGGGCCATGGGTTTTACGCTCGATATCCGCAGGCCCTGCCTTGGCGATGCCTTGCCCGGTACGATGGACGGGCATGCGGGCGCTGTTGTGTTTGGCGGGCCGATGAGCGCCAATGATCCGGAACCCTGGATTGCCCGCGAGATTGACTGGATTGGGGTCCCGCTGAAAGA
>CADEEO010000014.1:7255-12103 GCA_902826365.1 uncultured Hyphomicrobiales bacterium
CATTTGGCAGGGAACCTGATTCATGATGCTTCGGTGAAGCAGTGGCTTTCGCAATTTTTGGAGCGCTGGCTCAAGCTCGCCCCAGATAAATTACAGGAAATGGCCTAATCGGTCGAAGCGGCACAGCGGATAAACCGGCTATTAAGCACTTTTAGCAATCTTGGAAACGCTTTCGAAACCCTGTTGCCCCATGATGAACCTATGACACGCAGAACCTTTGCGGGGGATGTGTCAGGGCCAGTCCGGGATTTTGGTAATGCGTACCTGGACCCCAGTGTGTTCGCGGGGAGCCTCCAGTCGAGACTCCCCGTTTTTGTTTTCGCAGTTCAGGAAGTTTTCTTCCGCCAGAGCTGATAGCCATTCGCGGCAATGCCTGATTCAATGGCTTCACGGCGCAGGCCGTGAGGCGGAACCTGATCGGGGCGCACTACACCAACGCCGGCCCAGGGACCGAATTTCTGCGGCAGGCTGACGCCCGCTGATTCCATCGCAAAGCCATGCAACGCGGCTGACTTTTCCGAGCGAAACACGAAAAGATTGGACTTGGCTGTCATAATGGCCTTCCTTTGCTTTAGTGAAAATAAAGCCGCGCTCCCCTTGCGAAGAACACGGCCCCTGTGGATCGGTGCTTGCAACCCGACGACTAACGTCGAGGAGCGCCGGCCCATCCTGTTCTCACCCGCCGCCGGTACATCCGCGGTCGGCGGGCTTGAACGAGATTGTATTAGTTGGTTACCTGCAGGCGATCGGCTGATGCCTTGCCGGTGCGCTTGTCGGTAGCGATCTCGTAGGAGACCTTCTGGCCTTCATTGAGACCGCTCAAGCCGGCGCGTTCAACGGCACTGATGTGCACGAAAACGTCGGTTGAACCGGTGGTCGGCTGAATGAAGCCGAAGCCTTTTTGCGCGTTAAACCATTTAACTGTACCTGTTTGCATAATTCTTCCTTTCAAGACGAAATGCTTGGTGCCAACCCACGCACTATGCGCGGTGTGGCGTGTCGATGTTTTGGAAATAAGGGGAGGGCTGAAGCACTTTGACTTGAAAAGCGCGAAGCCGAGCCAGTCGGCCGAAACTCGATAGGGGTCATATGGGCGCTCTCCAGCCGGATTGCAAGCCCTCAATAGCTAATGCCCTTTAGCTGGGCAAGCGCGTGATGGTTTTGACGGCTCCACGCTGATTTTTCTGCCGCGGCAGCTAGGCCGCCGCCAATTCGCTCACCGTCACCAAGCGATTGCGGCCGCCCTTTTTGCCGACATACATCAAGCGGTCGGCCAGCGCCAACAGACCTTTGGGGTCGCTGGCATCTGCCGGGTACAGGGCAACACCTACGGTGCAACCCACCCTGATAACCCCCGTCGGTGAAGGAACATCGATCCGCAATTTTTCCACAATACGCTGCGCTACCATGCCTGCCGTTTCGCGCGTCAGCTCGGGATCGCCAAACAGGAGAAAAGCAAATTCATCTCCGCCCAGCCGCGCAACATAGTCTGTATTCCGAAGCATTGTTTGGAGCTGGCCGGAAACGTGCTGAAGGAGGGAGTCGCCGCTTTCATGGCCAAGGGTGTCATTCACTTCCTTGAACCTGTCGAGATCTATGAACAATAATCCGACAGGGACATTCGTGGAGCGGCTTTCATCCATCGCCAATTTGAGCTGGTTATGAAAAGCGCGCCGGTTGGGCAGCCCCGTCAACGTGTCATGGTTTGCGGAGTGGTCACTCTTCTGTTTTGCCAGTTGGAGTTCGCGCTTCTGGGCGGAGAGCAGTTCATTAAGGTCTTTCAGCTGCGTCAATAAATAGGCGTTGCTGTCTTCGATCAACTTGCGGTCGCTGATGTCGATCACGAAGCCCTCAAGGAAAACGAGTTCGCCGGCATCATTGAACACCCCGCCGCCAATTTCGCGCACCCAGACGGCCCGGCCGAAATTGGGAACGATGCGATAATCCACATTCCAGTTGCGCTTTGCCTCCAGGGCCGTGTTGACCGAGGCAAACACTCTCTCCAGGTCATCCGGATGGATGACTGAAACATATTCGAGGACTTTGTTCTGAATGAAATCATCCGACGGATAGCCACTGATATTGGAAATTCCGTCGCTAATGTAAAGCATGGTATAGGACTGGTCGTTGCGGCAGCGATAGAGATACCCATCCATGCGTCCGGTTATGCTCAGAAGGGCATCCAGCCTTTCCTCAGCGTAGGAGGTTTTTTTCGGGGTGGCGTCGAGAGCGAGATGCATGCATTCCCAACTTAGATAGTCAGAATCCGGGACCGGAGCGTAACAGACTGCTCCGGGGAAAATCCTACAAGCTTGATATTATCAAGATGTTAAGAGGGCTTTCCTTCCGGAGACTGTCCGGTCATTCCTATCTGGAGAAAGTTAAAAATGGGTGGAAAACTGTCGCCTTAAGTGGCTCGAACACCTGACCCGATCAACACGAATTTCAAAAGAAGGCTTCTGGGTGAATCCGGTGGCGGAGCCGGTTATTGAAGCTGGATTTCAGAGGAAAAGTTTTATTCTGAGAAAAATGCGACAGCCAGGCTCCGCAGAGCGCTGGCGCCAATGGCGAGGGAATCCTCATCAATGGTGAATTTTGGATGGTGAAGAGGAAACACTGATTTTTTGCTTTCGTTCCGGACCCCAAGACGGAAGTATACCGAGGGGCATTTCTCGCTGTAAAATCCGAAGTCATCTGCCGCCGTCCAGCCCCTCATGTTCAGGACATTGCCGTCTCCCACAACTGCGCCGCCAGCCCGGAACACCAGATCCGTCAATTTGGGATCATTGACCACCGGAGGCTCTCCCGGTGTGATTTTGAGGGTTGCTCCACCACGATGAACCGTGGCCATGCCGTTTGTTACATGTGCCAGCCGAGCGTGGGCCATTTGCCGGGTCTCTTTCGTCCCTGACCGTATCGTTCCCTTTATCATGACGCGGTCGGCAAGAATATTGTAGGAGCCGCCGCCGGAAAATCCCGTAACTGAAATGATCAGGGGTGAAAAAGCATCCACTTCCCGTGAGACGATTTTCTGGATCTCACCGATAACCGCACATCCGATCGCGATTGCGTCCACCCCTTCCTCGGGCTTGGCGGCATGCGAGGAGGCGCCTTTTATATCAATGTCAAAAATATCGGACGCCAGGGTATAGCTGCCGACGCCCACTGCGATTTTTCCGGTTGGCAGATAGGGATCGACGTGGATGCCAATTGCCGCCTCCACGTCGTCGAGAAATCCTTCGTGCACGATCCGTCGCCCGCCCAAAGGTTCGGCTTCTTCCGCGGGCTGAAAAATGAAGCGGACGGTTCCCCGGAAGCTTTCGCGCTGGCGGTGGAGCGAAGCCGCCGCCGCAAGCCCCATTGCCGTGTGGGCGTCGTGCCCGCAGGCATGCATGACGCCGGCCCTTTCGGATGCGAATGGAAGGCCGGTGCTTTCTTCGATCGGCAAGGCATCGATGTCGGCGCGGATGGCAAGCTTCCGGTTTGATGGCCCGGCGGTTCCAACGATGTCCACAACGACGCCGGTTACCGCCGCCTTTGCCGCCCCGGCAATGCCGTGGGCCGCAAGTTCACGCAGGATGAATTCCTGCGTTTCATGCTCCGCATTCGACAGTTCCGGAAACCTGTGCAAATGGCGGCGAACCTCAACGGCCCTTAATTTGATGTCATCATCCAGCATTTCCGGCCCTGTCCAATGGCAATTATCGCTCAGCTTTTGACCAGCAGTTTTCGCGGAACATTGGCGAGGCATTCAACGCCCGTATCCGTGATCACGATGCTTTCGGTAATTTCCAGCCCCATGGTTTCAAGCCATAGCCCGGTCATAAAGTGAAATGTCATCCCCGGCTTCAGTTCCGTGCGGTCGCCCGGCCTGAGGCTCATGGTGCGTTCGCCCCAATCGGGCGGGTAGCTGATCCCAATGGGATAGCCGGTGCGGTTGTCTTTGACGATCCCGTATTTCTTGAGCACCTTGAAAAAGGCGTTTGCGATATCCTCGCAGGTGTTGCCCGGCTTCGCCGCCGCCAGGCCCTCGTCCATGCCTTCAAGGGTGGCTTTCTCCGCATCGAGAAATGCCTGGGTCGGCTTGCCAAGGAAGATGGTGCGTGACAGGGGGCAGTGGTAGCGGTGATAGCAGCCCGCAACTTCAAAAAATGTTCCTTCTCCCGATTTCATCACCTTGTCATCCCAGGTGAGGTGCGGGGCGGAGGCATCTGCTCCCGAGGGCAGCAGCGGAACAATGGCGGCATAATCACCGCCGAATTCCGCGGTGCCGCGAGTGCCGGCGTCGAGTATTTCCGCAACGAGGTCGCATTTGCGGATCCCGGGTTCGGCCTTTTCCGCGATGCGCCCGTGCATCAGCTCCACAATCCGCGCGGCCTTGCGCATGTAATCAAGTTCCTGCGGGCTTTTTACGGCCCTTTGCCAATTCACCAACGCTGTGGCATCGGTGAACCTTGCGTTGGGGAGATGCTTCATGAGCGAGGCAAAAGCAGCCGCTGTGAACCAGTAATTGTCCATTTCAACGCCAATCGACAACTTTGACCAGCCGCGTTCGGAAATGAGCGCCGAGAGGGCATCCATGGGATGCCTTTCGGTCGATTGAACGTAATGATCGGCATAGCCCACAATGTTGCCGTGGGCGAGATAGGAGGTGCGCTTGGCGCCATTGCCGTCTTGCCCGCGGCCGAACCATACAGGCTCGCCGACAGGGCCAACGAGCACGGCCTGATGAACATAGAATGACCAGCCGTCATAACCGGTGAGCCAGGCCATGTTGGAAGGGTCGCTGACAATCAGGAGTTCAATGTTCGCAACCGCCATGGCGCGCCGCGTCTTGGCCAGGCGTTC
>CADEEO010000014.1:12203-14550 GCA_902826365.1 uncultured Hyphomicrobiales bacterium
ACCGCGTGATGAAGTTCGCCCAGGACCCGCGTTTGCCTGACGCTGTCGGCCACATAAAGGTCAGCCGCCGCGATAATTTCTGGGTCTATTTCGTTCTTGTGTTCAGCGTCGGAACCCATGGCGGTTACGTGCTGGCCAGGGCTAAGCCATTTCTTGAACAGAATGGGCTGTTCGGCAGGTGTCGTTGTTACGATGATGTCAGCATCTCGAACCGCCGCTTCAGCGCTTGCCGCCGGTTGAACGTCCAGGCCCAATTCTCCGGCCAGCCGGCTTGCGGTTTCTCCGGCCTTGGCGGGGTCTCTCGCCCACAGGCGCGCATGTGAAATGGGCCGCACAAGCGTGAGCGCCTTGAGTTGCAGGCGCGCCTGTTCGCCCGCGCCAAGGATTGCCGCAACCGAAGAATCCTGCCGCGACAGATGCCGGGCCGCCACCGCGCCTGCCGCGGCTGTCCTAATTGCGGTGAGATAGCCATTGTCGAACAGTGCCGCTTCCGCAATGCCCGTCCGGGAGCTGAACAGCATCATCAGGCCATTGAGGCTTGGTAAGCCAAGCGACGGATTGTTGAAAAACCCGGGGCTGACCTTGATCGCAAAGCTTTCGACGCCTGGAATATAGGCCGTTTTGACATCAACCTCGCCGCGGTGCTCCGGAATGTCGAGCCGAAGAATTGGGGGCATTGAAACCGCCTTGCTGGCCAAGGCGAGGAATGCCGCTTCAACGCATGAAACCGCTTGCAGATCCAGGGTTACGGCACGGCGAAGGTCTGCCTCGGCCAGAATTCGGATTTGCCCCATGTTAGTATCCGGCCTGCAATGGCAGATTGCCGAGAAGAATTTGCCGGTGCAGGGCGGTATCAATGTTGCCGCCAGACACAACTATCGCCGTGGACCCGCTTACATTCAATTTGCCGGCAAGCAGGGCGGCAATGCCGATGGCCCCCGCGCCCTCGACGGTCTCACCGTCTGCTTCATGGATATGCCGGATTCCGGCTGCGATCTCGGCTTCATCGAGCAGGATGACCTCATCGACCAGCGCCCGGACCATCCGGAAGGTATTGCTGTTGTTGAGATTGATCCCACCTCCCAGCGAATCGGCGATGGTTGGAAGCTCCCTCACTTCAACTGGCTTGCCCGCATCAAGGCTTGCGGCCATGGCAGCGCCGCGCCGCATTGAAACGCCAATAACCCGGCCATTGGGCTTTCGCCCCTTGAAAGCGGCGGCGGCGCCAGACACAAGGCCTCCGCCGGACAGAGGCACAACAATGGTTTCGATGTCCGGAACGTCGTCAAGCATCTCAAGCACAAGCGTGCCCTGTCCGGCAATTATGTCCGGATGATCAAATGGCGGAATGACAATCAATCCCTGGTCCCGCGCCAGCCTTTCAGCTTCTGCCTGAGCTTCATCCTGCGAGTGGCCAGCAATGTGGAGAACTGCGCCTGCAGCTTGGATGGCATGCACCTTGTTTGCCGGCACAAGGTCTGACAGGCAAACCGTACATGGCATTCCAGCATGATGAGCCGCATGCGCAAGGGCGCGGCCGTGATTGCCGGTTGAGGCGGTGATGACGCCGCGAGCGTGGGCCTCCCGCGCCAGGCTTGAAATTGCATTTGAAGCACCCCGGAGCTTGAAACTTCCCGTCGTTTGCCGGTTCTCCAGCTTCAGGAATACCGGAACCCCGGCGGCAAGGCTAAGGCTGCCGGATCTAACGGCCGGAGTCTTGATAACCAAGCCGGCAATTGTGCAACGGGCTTTTTCAACATCATCCAATTGCACGGGGAGCGGCATTACTCCGATACCCCTTCAAAAGGGAGGCCAAACTCCGCCATCAGCGTGCTAGAGCCTGCTTCAACAGATATAAAGCCGCAGTGCCTGAGACTCATCCATGCCGAGGCGAGATTGCTTGTGATGACAGGCTTTCCGATGATCTTTCTAATTTCCGCTGCAGCCTCGGCCGCGCGGAGCGCCGTGCAAGAGATAAACAGGACATCCGCATCTTCAGCGACGGACTTGGCCGCGATGCCGACCAATGATTGCGGGGAAATTCGCGCCATCTCCCGGTCGTCCTCAAGGCCAAGTGCGGTAACGCTTGCGATGGAATAGCCCTTGTTCCTGAAGTAGGCAGCGACAGGCGCCGTTGTCTCTTCGGTATAGGGCGTAAGAATGCTGATGCGCCTGGCAGCCAAGGACTGAAGTGCTGCAACCACCGCAAGGGGCGGGGTGACAATCGGCGCTCCGGGCTTGCCCTGCTGCAATGCCGATGCTGTTTCAGCATCGCCAATGATGACTGACGCCGATGTGCAGCAAAAGCACAGGACATCGAGATCAATCCCGGGCAGCAGCAGTTCTG